>JAGCTA010000510.1 GCA_017963875.1 Victivallales bacterium
ATTCGACATCATCGACAAACAGGAAATCAAGTTTCCTGTAGCGTTCACGGAATTGCGGCAGCCTGCCATTCCGCATTGCCTCGACATACTGATTGGTGAACTCCTCGCATGTCACATACTCAATTTGCGCATCTGGATTGCGCGACAAGGCATCCTGTGCAATCGCATGAAGCAAATGGGATTTTCCCAAGCCGCTTGAGCCATGCAAAAACAATGGATTATACGTGATGCCAGGTGCTTCCGCAACCGCCTTGCATGCACCATACGCGAACTTGCTATTCTCTCCGACGACAAATGTGTCAAACGTGAAGCGCTGATTCAAGACAAACCCAGACACCGACTGCCACGGCTTCTCCTGAGAGACTTGACTGGATTCGCCTTTCGTCAACGACTTGGCAGATGATGACTTTTCCTTCTTTGAGGCATTTGGGACAACTGGCGGCGGGACATGGCCAGACTCGAATGACAGTTTCATCTTCTTCCCTGTCACCTTCTCTATCTCCTCCATAATCACGTCGCTGTAGTTGTTGCTCAGCCAATCGCAGAACAATTCGTTGGAAACTCCCAGAACCGCGACATCATTGTCATCAATGCGAACTGGCACGATACCCGCCATCCAACGGTCAAATGTATCAGCATTCATTCTCGCCTTCAATGACTCTGAAGCCAGAGACCAAATTGTATTGATGTCACTCATAAACTACCAAACTACCTGAAAATTGCGCCTGTTCCATTCGTTCCATCCAACGCAATCAATGCGAAATCGCACTCGTTGCCACAGGACAAAACATGAGCACCGTCGTTGAAACACAAAGGATGCCCCCGTCTTCTCAACAGCGACGAATCATGGAATTCGGCAGATGCCGTTATTTTTGTTCATGGTTCTAACAATAGTCCCCTTTCCAAGACTTCGCAAGCACTTTTTATTTTCTTTTTTTTCGAGGATTTTTTCAACAATCACATAACCCATTGATTTTTCTCTTGACAATTAAATGATTTTAACAAGTTATTAACATTTCACCTTCTTCTAAATGCCCCTGTGAGCATATGACAAAAAAAAAACAAGCGGCAATATGCATTTTCTTCATAATTTGCGATTTTACAAAAGCAAGTAATTTTTTGTCATGAATTGAAAGAAATTGCCACACTAATTTATTAGCCATTTTTTATTAGCATCCATTGTAATTTTTCCTTTTTTTCCATGGCCCCCCAAAGAAATCGAAAGTGAAAAAACGTCCGTCAGCACTGTCATGAAGCATCAATTTGGGTTCAGTTTGTGGCTGAACAGCCATGGAAGAATTTTGGGTTCCTCAATAGCGGGACTCCATGAATTATGCCCGCAGCCAGGATACTCAGTGTACTCCACGGGAGCATCAAGGCGTTTCAGTGCAGCGACAATATCCCTTGAACGCGAGGTCGGCACAGTCGTGTCGCACCCACCGTGAAACGCCCAGACAGATGTTGTGGCAATCGCAGACGCCTGATTCACATCCGCACCGCCGCAAATCGGCACTGCGGCGGCAAAGCGCCTTGGACACCGTGAAAGCAAATCCCACACGCCGTAACCGCCCATGGAAATACCCATGAGATAAATGCGTTCAGGGTCGATGGGATAGTCAAGAACAAGGTCGTCCAAAAGTTCCATGACCATTGTCATGGCATCCGAAGGCGATGGCATCATGGCATGGGAGAGATTCCCCCATGGCGTATTGACCCACTGTTCGCCAGCGGGACATTGGGGGGCGGCGACAAAACACGGGTACTTCTGGCGGACTTCCGTTTCAAGAAATTTGGGCACGACATGGACCAACTGCAAGGCGTTGTCCTCTCCACGCTCACCCGCGCCATGAAGAAACAGAACCAAAGGATACAACCGCCCCTCCTCCTGCTCTTTCGGCTCCAGCCAGCGATAACCCAATGTCCGATTCGATTTCGAGAGATACATCTGCGAGTGATAGTCCGAAAGCGGCGCCCTTTCAAGTGAAACCGCCGTCGCTGTGGCATTCAGCGTAACTTCCACCCGGACGGGAAGCGTCAGCATCGGCATGGCATGACCAAATGGAAGCCCATAAACAACAGGTCCATTGACATATCGGGCATAATTGCGCATGATGTCATCAAGATATCCAGCATCCTCGCAATCTGTAAATGACCCGAAAACCAACCCAGACAGTTTTCCAAGAATACCGCTTTGCCTTAACTGGTTGAGGTATCTGTCGATGCGATGCGCAGGTTCATTGATATCCTCAACCGCCAGAATATGGCCTTTCATGTCTGGCAGATACGGTGTTCCAATCAATGACGCCATGACCGACAAACAGACGGGAACTAGCGGACCTGCCGCTTTGCCCGTACGCAATGCCTTCATATTTTCTCTTCCGAATGTCACAAGGTTCTTCGCTCCAGCAAGCGCGTCAGCAAAAGACGCCATCGTCTTTGAAAAAGCGTCCTGTTGTTCGCATGAATCAATATTCAGTCCAAAGGTCGAAGCCAGCATCGGACCATAAAAATGATTACGGCAACCGTGCTTCAACGCCGTCAGATGAAATGCCGTGACATCCGAATAGCCGATGACTGGCAAATTCCTTGAACGCATGAGATTCCAATCGACGTTGTCAAGAAGGCGAGCACATCCGTAGCCTCCTTTAAGTGCCATAATCGCATCAACCTCTGGATTATTAAGCAATTGATTCAGGCCATGGAGACGCTGTTCATCACTACCAGCGAAAAAACGCCGCGGCGTCATAACGCCATCTGGCCAGATGATGGAGATACCTCCGTCCTTCAAACGTTTTTCGCCCAATGAGACTGCAGCCGCATCTCTCGGATAGCCTGCGGGGGAAAAAATCCCCAGATTTCTGATTTCAGACGGAAACAACGCCATTTCTACCTCTTTGGTCATACGTGAATATAAATGCAAATCAACGCTAAAGCAGCCTCTTTTTGCTCATCTTTGCGAATGGACATTGAAAGTCGGCAATTCAACGCTACCTTATATACATAATATAATTTGTCTAACCATAATTTCCTTTTTTCCATGCCTTCTTCCCATCCACCCAAAGCCCAATGGTTGCCAGTCACACGTGAAGACATGGCACGCCGCGGCTGGGATACGCTGGATGTGCTGTTCATTACTGGAGATGCATACATCGACCATCCGAGTTTTGGCATTCCCTTGCTTGGCCGTTGGCTTGAGCATCATGGCTATCGAGTCGGAATCATTGCCCAGCCACGCTGGAATACAACCGATGACATCACACGCATGGGGCGTCCACGACTCTTCTGCGGAGTTTCCGCAGGCGCATTGGATTCCATGCTCTGCCACTATACCGCCTTCCGTAAGAAAAGGCACGACGACGCCTATACTCCAGGCGGTCTGGCGGGAGCACGACCAAACCGCGCGACCATCGTCTATACGAATCTCGTCCGCTCCGCATTTCCTGGACTTCCAGTCACCATCGGCGGAATAGAGGCGTCACTGCGCAAACTCGCTCATTATGATTTCTGGACGGACGCGCTGCGCCGCTCCATTCTCTTCGATGCACGAGCCGATTTGGTCCAATACGGCATGGGCGAACTCTCCACATTGGAAATCGCGCGGCGACTGGAACAAGGCCTTCCTTTAAAAGGTATTCCAGGAACCGCATGGATCGGCAACGAACCAGGTGACGCAGAACTGCTACCGTCATACGAGGCAATCCTTGAAGACCATCGCAAATTAATCACAGCAACCAGCCTCGCCGAAAGGCATTTCCATACAGGCGAAGGACGTATGGCGCAACAGCACGGCACAAAATATGTCATCGTCGAACCGCCCATGCGACCAGTCACAGCAGAGGAAATGGACGAAATATACTCCCTTCCCTATCTGCGCGACCAGCATCCGTCGTACAAGCAACGTATTCCCGCACTGGACATGATAAAGTGGAGCATCACCGCTGTGAGGGGCTGCGGAGGCTCATGCTCGTTCTGCTCATTGGCTCAGCATCAGGGACGACGCATAACCTCGCGTTCAACGGAATCCATTCTCAAGGAAACGACCCAACTGACACATTCTCCTGGGTGGAAAGGAACCATCTCCGATGTCGGCGGCCCGACGGCAAATCTGTGGGGGGCGTCTTGTGACATCAATGGCAAAGGCTGCGTCAGAGACAGTTGCCTTGCACCTGTCATCTGCCCTCACCTAAAACTTAACCAGACGGCGTTCCTCAATCTGTTGAAAGCGGTGAAGCGCGTCCAGGGAGTCAAAAACGTCGGCATTGCTTCAGGCATCCGTTATGATGCCGCGTTGAAAGACCCTGTTTTCATGGAAGGGCTTATACATGATTTCGTCTCTGGACATTTAAAAATTGCCCCTGAACATTGTGATGACTCGGTTCTCACGCTCATGAGAAAGCCACCGTTCAGAATTTTCGAGCAATTTCTTTCCGCCTTCCAGAAACTGTCTGCGAAATATGGAAAACAGCAGTATATTATACCATATATTATAAGTGCATTTCCTGGCTGCACGCACAAAGGCATGAAGACATGCGCGGATTGGTTTCACTCCAAACATTGGCGTCCTCAGCAAGTCCAATGCTTCATTCCCACGCCTGGCACCATGGCAACCGCCATGTATTACGCGCAATGCGACCCAAAGGGCAGACCGCTGCCAGTCGCGACAACTGACCGTGAACGCCTTCAACAACATGGCATGTTATTTAAGGACTAAACAATGAACACCATATCACGACTTTGCTCGCAAATGGCTTTGAACGAGGCATCCGACCTTTTTTTGTCAGTTGGACGAAAGCCATACGCACGCATAGGCGGTGAACTCAAGGAAGATGCACTGACTCCTGCCATCACACTTGCTCAAGTCCAGGAGTTCATCGAAAGTGCATTCCCGCTTGGAACGTGGAATCAACTTCAGGAAAACAAAGACCTTGACATGGGCATGAATCTGCCTGGCGAAGGGCGTTTCCGCGTGAATCTCTCTTTTCAGCGTAGCGAAGTCTCTTTGGCAATCCGCCGCGTACCTTCTGGAGCCATCGATTCAAAAAAACTTCTCATCCCAGACGAGGTCATTGCCATGGCGGATGAAGCGCGTGGGCTGATTCTTGTCACAGGCGCGACTGGGTCAGGAAAATCGACAACGCTTGCCGCCCTGCTCCACCACATCAATTTGACCGCGCACAAGCATATCGTCACCATAGAGGACCCCATTGAATTCTACCATGAAGACATTGAATCACTGATTTCGCAACGTGAAATCGGCGGCGACACGCATGATTTCCATTCTGCGCTCAAATCTGTTGTCAGGCAGAACCCCGACGCCATCTTCATTGGCGAAATCCGAGACCAGCAGACGTTGCAGACGGCAATCTCAGCCGCCCTTACTGGCCATCTTGTCGCTGCAACCATGCATACCATAGATGTCCCGCAAACACTGGAACGCATCTTGAACTATTTTCCAGAAGACTATCGTGAACAGATTGCACGCGACCTAGCGCAAACACTCATCGGCATTGTTTCACAACGACTTATACCACGCAAAGACTCAAATGCGCGAATCGCCGCCTTTGAATTCCTCCGCACGACACCACTGGCCAGACGTCTGATCGCCACACGTGAAATCACCACGATTCCCGACCTCATCCGCGCTGGTGCCGCCGAAGGAATGACGACCTTCGACCGCTGCATTTTCAGCCGTTTGAAAGACGGATTAATCGAACGGGAAGAGGCCATGCAGGCCGCATCCAATAAGGAGGCACTCCAATTGATGATGCAGGGCATGGAGACAGGCATTGAAACGTTCCGTGTCTATTCCGCCGACCCTGACCAGGGAATCTCCATCAAAAAACTTCTTCGCGATGCACTGCATTATCATGCATCGGATCTCATCCTTACCGTCGGAACAGCACCGACCATCCGCTTGGACGGCGAATTGCGCCCATTCGACATGCCGAAACTCAAGCCTTCAGACACGAAGAAACTCCTGTTCAGCATCCTCTCCTACAGCCAGCGAGCAGACTTTGAGCAGTATCGCGAAATAGACTTTGCACTGGCAATCAAGGACGATTCGATTTTTGACGGACAAAGCGTCCGTTTCCGTGTCAACGGCTTCTTCCAAAAAGGTGCTGTCGCTGCGGCGTTTCGCCTGATTCCGACAGAAATTCCAACTCCCGAAGCCATCGGTCTTCCTCCTTCCGTCATCCAATTGTGTGCGCGCAGACAGGGATTGGTCCTGGTTACAGGCCCCACGGGGTCGGGCAAATCCACGACATTGGCCTCGATGATTTCACGTATCAATGAAACACGCCCGTGCCATGTCATCACAGTAGAAGACCCAATCGAATTCGTTCATGAGCATATTCAGGCAATCATTGAACAACGCGAAGTCCATGCGGACACGCTTTCATTTGCCAACGCCCTCAAATATGTCCTTCGGCAAGACCCCGACATCATCCTCATCGGAGAAATGCGCGACCCAGAAACCATCGCCACCGCCCTCACTGCGGCGGAAACAGGCCATCTGGTGTTCGCGACACTCCATACCAACGATGTCACGCAATCCGTCGATCGAATCGTCGATGTGTTCCCCTCCGACAGGCAGAATCAAATCCGCGCTCAGTTGGCCGCCTGTCTTGAAGCCATCATTTCACAGCGCCTCCTCAAACGAATCGACCAGCCTTCGGGACGAATCGCCGCGTTCGAAGTCCTCATGGGAACCGTTGCCGTCAGGGCACTCATCAGAGAAAAGAAGACGCATCAACTTCTCGCCACCATGGAAGGCTCGACAAAGGATGGCATGATCACAATGGAACGCGCACTCTCGACGCTCCTCCAGCAAGGGAAAATCTCCAAGGAGGATTTCTTCGCCGCAGTGCCAAACAAATTCAATCTTTCATATTAAATATCCAAACCATCTTCAAGGAACGCAATCAATGAACACAATCATCAAAAACGCCAATGTCTATGATGGCATCGGCCACAGCCCCGCACTTTCAGACATCGTCGTCCAGGACAATATCATCAAAGCGGTCGAACCCGCTGGGGCGCTGACTCTCACTGGATACGACGAATGTTATGACGCCAAAGGGCTTGCACTCGCCCCTGGCTTCATCGATGCGCACAGCCATTCCGATACAATGTGCATCCGAAACCCGACATGCGACCTGAAGATACTCCAGGGTTGCACCACGGAAGTCGTGGGAAACTGTGGCGTATCAAAATGTGTCGAAGTCATTAAAGACATCCCCATAGGCAAAACTGGAATGACATGCGGCTGGGATGATATGGCTGGATATGCAGCAGCCGTCGAAAAGGCAATGCCCGCAGTGAACATCACGACTCTTGTCGGACACAATTCCGTTCGTGAACGTGTCATGGGCTATGAGAATCGAGCGGCGACCGAAGATGAAATGCGCCAGATGTCAAATATCATTACAAATGCTTTGAATCAAGGAGCCTGCGGATTGTCGTCTGGCCTTTGGTATCTGCCTGGAAAATATTCCACAACAGAAGAGATTGTCGCTTTGGGCGGATGTCTTCGCGGAACTTCCAAACCTTACTCGACACACATGCGGAGCGAGGGCGACGGGTTGCTTGAGGCGCTTGAAGAGGCAATCGCTGTCGCGGCCAACGGAGCCAAACGTCTGGAAGTCAGCCATATCAAGGCTTCCCCCAAACGCAACTGGAACAAGATTGATGCGGTCATTGACAGGATTCACAAGGCGAAGGCGGATGGCTTGTCCGTATTTGCCGACCGTTATCCTTATATATATTCCGCAACGGGGTTGCGCATGGTGCTGAATCCCCCATGGAACCTCATCCATGACATCAGTGAATACCTCAGAGTCCCAGCGCAGGCCGAGGAAGTTATCAAGGACCTTGATGCGACAAAGACCGTGGAAGACGATTGGAAGCGTATTATTGTGCTTGGAAACAAATACGCAGGAAAGACCGTCTGGGAAATTTCTCAGGAAATGGGCGTGACGCCAGGTACGGCTGTGGTCCGCCTGCTCTCGGAAACGCTGTATCAGGCTGCTTATGGCAAAATGAGCGAAGACAACATGCATCGCTGGCTGCGTCAGCCATGGGTTTCCGCAGGAAGCGATGCCAGCGCCTATCCGACCGACTACAGCCTCGGAAGATACCATCCGCGTGCTGCAGGAACTTTCCCGCTCTTCTTCCAGATTGCCAGACAGAGTTGCCCGACGGCTGAAGTCATCCGCAGAATGACCTCCATGCCAGCGCAGATGTTCAATCTGGCTGGCCGTGGAGTCATTCGCCCTGGCTATATCGCGGACATGGTCGTCTTCGATGAAGAGAACTACCAGGCGCGTTCCACGTTCAAGGACCCGCACCAGCCAGCAAGCGGCGTGAGTTTTGTCTTCGTCAATGGTGCATTGGCGTTTGATTCACGCGAGCCTGACAAGATTCACCGCCACGGA
Source organism: Victivallales bacterium (assembly GCA_017963875.1). The sequence goes on from JAGCTA010000510.1 coordinate 8,436, forward strand.
CATTTCCTGAAGATTTGATGTGTTCTCTTTCAATCGTTTTCCAGACCAATTTCTCCTGCGCATTGGCATAATGCCATTTCCTTGATTATATTACCCAAATGCTCTTTCTCCTATCAGAGTAGGTAAAACAGAAACTCCAAAGCCCTCGAAGAGGTCGAACCTGACCTCTTGGGGAATAGAGCGCAGGACAAAGCGTACCTCATTTATCCATCATCATAACCGCCTTCATCAATGACAATACAGAAACTTGATTCGGAACGTGTGGTCATCACTGGCATTGGCCTGACCGCACCCAATGGCAATACACTTGCGGATTTCCGCCACAGTCTCCTTAATGGCGTATCGGGCGTCACGGATTATTCAATCCGTTATGTCGGAGATACATACGCGGCGCTTTGCAACTTCGATCCGCTGAAATACCAGCGCAAAAAGGAAGTCCGCATCGGTACGCGCGCAGGTTCCATCGCCGTGTACTGCGCCCATGAGGCACTGAATGACGCGGGACTCGTCATCGGTGAATCTGTTCCATCTGACAGACTCGGCGTCTTCCTTGGAATCACCGAACACGGCAATGTCGAAACAGAGAACGAAATCTACGAATTGTCACAATACAATTATGAGACGAAATTCTGGTCGCACTACCACAACCCGCGCACAGTCGCCAACAGCCCTGCGGGAGAAGTCACGGTCAATCTAGGCATTTCAGGACCGCATTACACCGTCGGAGCGGCATGTGCCGCAGGCAATCTCGGTATCGTCAATGGAGTACAGCAAATCCTTCTGGGAGAAGTTGATACCGCATTGGCAGGCGGTGTTTCCGAAAGTCCACGGACCTTTGGCATTTTCGCTGCGTTCGCCAGCCAGAATGCACTTGCCCATGGCGAATCCCCGCAAACCGCAAGCAGACCTTTCGACAAGAAGCGCAACGGCATTGTCATTGGCGAGGGCGGTGCCGTCTATGTCCTTGAACGCCTTGACAGAGCCAAGGACCGAGGAGCAAGAATCTATGGCGAAATCGCTGGATATTGCTATAACTCAGATGCTTCGGATTTCGTCCTGCCAAATTCGGAAAGACAGTCCGAGTGCATGAAAAAGGCAATCGCCAAAGCGGGGCTGGAACCAAAGGACATCGATATAGTCAACACCCACGCGACGGGGACTCCCATGGGCGACATCAAGGAATGCGCGGCTCTTCGCGAAGTCTTTGGAGCAGAATGTATGCACACTTACTTCAACAACACCAAGAGTTTCATCGGCCATTGCATGGGAGCCGCAGCCTCACTCGAACTGGCGGGCAATCTTCCCGCATTTGAGGACGGCATCGTCCATCCCACCATCAATGTTGACGAACTTGACCCCGAATGCGCCCTGCCGAACCTCGTTATAAACGAGCCAAAGAAAATCGACAATGTCAATGCCATCCTCAACAATTCCTTTGGAATGCTTGGAATAAATTGCGTGCTCATTGTCACTAGATATTGACAATATTGCTTTCTTATATACAATAAATATAAAACACGACGCCGCCCGTCGGTGTCACCTTAGCCAATCAGGAGAACTTGAAAACCATGACACGAGAAGAGATTTTTGATGCACTGCTGGATATCGTTGGAGAAATCGCGCCAGATGAAGACTGGAGCCAACTTGGCAGAGACGAGAGCCTCCGAGGCAAACTCGAATCAATGGATTTTCTCGATGTCGTCATGGAAATCCGCAAACGCTACGGCGTGGATGTCCCCGAAAGCGACTATGGACAACTCGGCACGCTGAACAGTTGTGTCGATTATCTTGAGCCAAAACTCAAGGACAAATAACTTTCGTCCAAATTCTATCATTTACATATTAAATACAAGGAGAAGGCGTCATGGCGAATGACAGTGTGAATATTCCTCCTCAGCGACATGTCAAAGTTTTGGGCGGACAAGGCTGGATCGGACTTGTTGATCAAATGGGGACTGAAACGACTATCGTCAACGCGGCCCGCGTGTCCTTCGGAAAACGCAAGCAGACAATGGATGACCGCGATGCAGGGCTGGTGAAATACCTTATCGCCAACCATCACACAAGCCCGCTTGAGCATGTCGTCTTCACCTTCCTCGTCCATTGCCCGCTGTTCATTCGTTCGCAATGGCATCGTCATCGCACATGGAGTTACAATGAAATATCTCGCCGATACACGGATGTCGATATCAAGATGTATGTCCCGCCAGTGTTGAGGGAGCAGGCGGAAAGCGACCGTCAGGCATCAAAAGACGCCGTCAATGTCAATCAGGAAGAATGCCAGGCACTCATCCGCAGCCACAACGAGGCGTCATACAAACTGTATCAGGAACTGCTGGAAAAAGGCGTCTGCCGCGAACAGGCGCGCGGCGTCCTTCCACAGAATCTCATGACCACCTTCTGGGCAACCGTTGACCTCGGTAATCTCCTCAAGTTCCTCGAACTGCGCGACAGTGAACACGCGCAATGGGAAATCAGGGAATATGCCAAGGCAATCAAAACACTTTTGAAGCCCGACTTCCCGCATATCGCCGAAATCAAGAACTGGTGACGAACTGCCCTCTGGCAGTGCTGTCATTGGAAATAGAATCTATTCATTATTGCGGATTGGCAAACCATAATGCCACCATCTGCTTTTTCCATGCTCCAGCCATTGGAAAAATCCATCTTACAAACTATAGTATTGTTTGGTTTAAAGGAGATATCTCTCCTGCCAAGTCGCGAAAAGGATTTTTCGTGATGCTCTATTCTCCGTGAAGGGCGGTAATTTCACATGCCGAAGCGCCTGTGAAAGGCCCCGAAAGGGGTCAAATATCAGCCCCCAGGTTGAGCGAAGCGAAATCTGGGGAAAGCCGAACCAAAAGAATTCCGACATCAAAGAGGTCGGACCTACCCTCACAGGGAATAAAGCGTTTCGTGAATATAACCCGCCGTCAGTCATTGAGTCGCAAGACGCCAATTAGCCATAGATAAAACGCCATGAAATCCTATTTAGCCATAATCCTCCAGACCATACGCTCTGCGGTACGTTCCAAGGTCTTCCATGTCCTCTTCGTATTAATCCTGCTCGCCGTGGTACTTCTTCCCATGACAGCCGCAGGTGACGGAACCGCCGTCTCGCTGGTGCAGATTTCCGTTACATTCTCCCTGGGCGTCGTCGTGGCATTGATTTCAACAACGGCACTATGGCTGTCCTGCTCCCAACTTTCCACAGAAATCGAAAAATACAGCATCCATCTGGTGGTGGCGAAACCCTGCCCCAAATGGGTCATCTGGTTTGGAAAATGGACGGGCATTTTCGTCATGCACGCCATCATCCTCATTATTTCGGCCATCGTCATTTTCGCGTTGATTCAAATCCGTGTCAAAACTGGCGATTTTTCTGAAAAGGAAATCAGCAAACTCAATGCTGAAGTCCGCGTCGGGCGCAAGGCGTTTCCGCCAGACCCCAAGGACTATACGGCGGAAGTCAATGCAGAATACGCAAAAGACAAACAAGGCGGAAGCAATGAGTCGCTCCAAAAGGTCGAAATTAAACGTCAACTGATTGCTCGCGACGGAGAAATCCGCGCGGGAAAATTCAAGGAATGGCATTTCTCCAATATCAAGACGGATAAAGACAAGGTATTTCTCCGTTTCCGCATTTTCTCTGGCTCGACCACCAACACCGACCAGCAGATGATGTATTTCACTTGGCGGATCAAGGACCCGTCGCTCAATGTCGCAGACCCGTTTGTGGAACTCTGCCCCGACACGAAGGGAGACCTCCCTTTCCATTCAGCCAAAGGCGGTGCCTTCCATGAATGGGAAATCGATTCAAAGTTTATCGACCGCGAGACAAATTCAATCACAATCCAATTCTACAATATGAACCACCAGATCGAGTCCTTTGGAAACATCGACACGTCAGACGTGCCTGAAAACGAAACGCCAGAACAACGTGAAGAACGTGAAAAGAAGGACAAGGAAAAACTCGAACGTTCCAAAATCGCTATTCTCCAGCAGGCGGATGGCCCACTGGTGCTCATCGCGGAAGCTTCTTTCACGGCGAACTATATTATGGCAATCATCCAGGCGTTGCTACAAATTGCCTTCCTCTGCGCACTTGGCTGCGCCGTCTCAGCGGCTTTCTCCACACCAGTCGCCGCATTCGTCGCCATTTCCTATCTGCTTATCGGCCTGACTGTCCAGGCTGCTATTGATGCACCATTGCAACTCGATGACGGCACCTACCAATACAAGTCGGCATTCGACCACGGTGCGCACATCCTTGCCTACGGGGTGGATGTCGTTGTCGTTTCCGTTGATGATTTTGATGCGACCGCCAGTCTTGCCAACGGGCGGATTGTCACCAACAAACGCATTGACAAAGTCATGAAAAATATGCGTCGGCATTTTGAATCGCCGTTCACATGCTATGCCCTGGGAACGATCATCCTGCTGCTACGCTGGGTGCTCATCTTCGGCATCGGCATCTGGATTTTCCAAAAACGTGAACTTGGACTGGTTATCAGAAAATGAAAAGCAACTATCGTAACATCCTGCTATCCATACTTATCCTAATTATTCTCGGATTTGGCATGTCCGCTGTTCAGACGCGGATGAACTCCATCCGATATAAAGAGCAACTCACCGACACGGAGCCTCTGGAAAACGCCCCGCCCACATTGGCGTTCACAACAGTGGCCCTCGGTGGTTTCCGCGGCCTTCGTGCCGACTATCTATGGTTACGCTCGACCAAAATGCAGGAGGAAAGCAACTATTTTGAAATGGTGCAGTTGGCCAACTGGATTGTCAAACTCCAGCCGCGTTACACACCGTCAACCGCCTTCCTCGCATGGAACATGGCATACAACATCTCTGTGACTTTCACACGTTTCGAAGACAGATGGCGCTGGGTCAAACGCGGCATCGAACTCATTCGCGATGAAGCGCTTGAACGCAATCCTTCAGACCCCGCTCTCTTCCAGCAACTCGGATGGATCTACCAGCACAAGATGGGGCAGGACCTTGATGATGCCAACAAATTCTACAAAGACGAATTCGCCAAGGAGATGATCCGTCTCTTTGGACCGTATTATGGCAAATGGACCGAAATCTCCAAGGCCCCTGACAACGAGGCAAAACTGAAGGCTTCTCTCGGGGCAGAAAAGTTCAAGAAATACCAGATGCTGCTTGCCAAGCATTCCATCGAATCCTTTGAAATGCTTGAAGACAATTTCCGCACGCATGCCGCCATTTTCCCGAAGGAACTTCGCGATGAAATGAAGGAGGAAGGCATTGCCGAAGCGGTTGAATTGTGCCTGCGCGCACGCTGGATTGTTAAAAAGTACCGTCTGGATCCCCTTTGGCTCATTCGCATCAATGAGGAAGTGGGAAATCTGGACTGGCGTCTTCCTGAAGCACACGCCATCTATTGGGCAAAACGCGGCATTGACCGCTGGATGGTGTCAAGAGACAATGATTCCAAGTTCAAGCAACTTCAATGCGAACGCATGATTTTCCAGTCGCTGCAGAATGCCTTTATTTCAGGAAAACTCGTCTATATCTCCAACAAAGACGACGACTTGATGTATGAGAATATCCAGCATATTGAAATCAAGCCCAACCTTGATATCGCAGACGCCGCCAACGAGGCGTATC
>JAGCTA010000511.1 GCA_017963875.1 Victivallales bacterium
CCAGAACGGTCAGCAGGACGGCTTCCTTCGTGAAACCCACGACCTCGGCCTGGATTTCATTGTCCTCCCATGGATTGTGCAAAATGCAGATTTCACCGATTTTGACGCCTGGGACCGTTGCCTTGATGATTGTGCCAACCACTTGGATCACACGGCCTTTCACGTCAATGGGGCGCACGTCCTCCATTGCGTGTTCCAGGACCTCTATGATGTAATCGAATGTTTTTGGCACGTCAGTTGTCCTTTGAGAAATGCTTTTTCAATGATTTTTCGATAAGCGTGAGTTGGGTATCCACAGACGCATCTGCGATGCCCGCTTCAGTCTCGATCATGCACGCCGCGCCTTTCAGACGCACATCGTCCAGCACTTCGATATCGTCGAGCATCGGATAGTCCTTGAGGATTTCATCCAGCCTTCCCTTGACCACATCCACCATGTCGGGGGCGACTTTCAAGGTGATATGGCGTTGGTTTCTGACTACGGCGTTCATCACTTTTCTGACAATCTGGACCACAAGTTCACGGTCGCCAATCTCCATGACGCATTTTTTCAATGCCGTCATGATAATATCAACCATCTTGTTTTCAACGGATTCCATGAAGGCGACGCTTTCGTCGATCAGTTCGAGTTTGCGTGCGACGATACTGGCCTTGCCGTCCTCGAGCCCCTTGTCGTATCCGCGCTGCTTTTCCTCCAGGAATGCGGTCTTGGCATCGTTGCGGATTTGCTCCGCTTCGGCTTCCGCCGTAGCAATGACTTCCTCCGCCTTGCTTATCGCGGCGACTTCCTCCGCCTTGACAAGCCGTCCAGATGTCAGAAGTTCAAAATCGTTTTTCTTTATGAGCAGCATAGTTGATACGCCTCGGGAAACTTGATTTTCAGCAGGAACATAACGAGTTCCAAATTGGACGAATCGTGCAGGTCGAATTTGGAAAAATAGGGCAGATACCTGAAGACGTCTGGATAGATTCCAGGATAGTTCGCCTTCAGTTCGCGGACCTTTGCGCCGTCAACGATTGTCTTCCATTCATTCGCATGGGCCAGCGCATCCAGCCAGAGGTGGACTTTGTCGAGCGTTTCCTTGTCCAGGAGGCCAAGGCGGTTTTCAGGTTTTGTGAAATCCTTCATCTCGCCGCCAGCGGCAAGATAGTCCCGCACGCGTGGCCACAACTGCCGATTGCCAACCAGTTCTTTCGCTTCCTTCAAATCCATTATCACGCCTCCACCCAAGTCCTCTCATTGCCCTTGCGGTATTCTAGATAACGCTTCCAACGACGGACGCTTTCTGGCTTTTTCCCTATCATTGCCAATGCACGCGATTCCAAAATGGCTTCCGCACGTTCCAGTTCCACTGGGAAATCAGCCATGCGAAGAACACGAAGGGCTTCATCGCCCAGTCCGTCAGACAGCAGCAATTCGGCCAACGCAGCCGCGGATACGCCGTCCCGAGGATCATCCTCGACAAGTGCCTCCATCAGGACACGGGCGCGATCAGGCCTGCCGTGCCGTACAAACAGCCAGGCCGCCGTCAACATGAATTGCCGTGCTTCCGCGTTCATTTCTTTCTCGGTGGGGTGTCTTTGAAAACAGTTACAGTGATTTTCTCGTATTGAAGACCTTCGATGGCGTTTCGTACGAGGCTTTTAATCTGTGGAATCAAATCCTCGATGTCCGCGTCCCAACGACTGCGAATCGCGACTGCCGCCGAACTCGGCAGTGAATTTTTCGCAAACGGGTCGTTTTCTGGCAATACGACATGGACTCGTGCGTCAACGACGCCGTTGATACTTGCAATTGTTCGGGACAAGTCCTGTGCGAGGGCATCCATGAAGCGGATTCTTTCTTCTGACGGTGAACTCACCATGCCAGATTTCTTGAATACTTCTGTGATTCCCTGATAGTTGCGTTGTGGCAACCCCTGGCTTTCAAGCAGGTTGACCGCAGACGCAAAGTCTTTTGAATCGATGATGACGTTCCAGAGGTTTTCCTCACCAGCAGTCTTGCGACAGCCAATGCCAGCGTCCAAGAGTGCGGCCATGACCAGATTCGCCTGGCGTTCTTCCAGTTGCGAATGGAGCGTGGCCTCTTCCTTGCAACTCGTCAGCAATAGTGAAGATGCCGCAAGACCAATTGCTAATTGCATACGAAATCGCATTTTCCTGCTCCTGCTATTGGTTCTTGATCAGCGTCTGCACGGCATTGCTGGACTTGTCTGCGACTTTGGCGACAACTTCCTGCTGAAACGAAAGGCTTGCAACTTCATATTGCAGTTCAAGCAACGCTCCTGAATACGTGCCTCCCTTTGCGCTCATTTCCGACAATGCACGAATTCGATGAAGCATTTCCTGATTGTCCGCCTGGGCCGACCGCCATGTCGCGGAGACTTGGGCGGCAAAGGGGATATCGTCGATTCTGCCTATCTTCTCAACTGGTGTTGCAGCCATCGCTGCCTGGAACCGCGCGACAGAGTCGGGGTTCGCGACTGGAGCGACCGCGCCTGCGGGAGCGGCCATCGTCGCGTCAGGCTCATTCATTTTTACGGAGCGAATTGCTTCCACTATCATTTCATCTGCCATGAGAGCAAATCCTTTGCTAGTTTTGCCGCATTGGGGTCAGCCGTTTGATTTGCTGCCACCGTCAACGGCTCTTGTGCATCCTGTGGGCGCTCCATCCGAAGATAGGCCATGCCCTTGAATGCTTGGAGCATCGCCGAATCTGGATGCCTTGCGAGCCCGATTCGGTCGATGAACTCCACTGCACCTTGAAATTCCTGCGCGCTCATCAACAACACAGCCCTCGCCGAGTCAAGGGATACGTCGTTAGGCCGAAACCGTTCCAGTGCCGCAAGAATGGATTCTGCGGACTGGAAACGGTTCCGCCCAATCGCCATCAAGGCGATATTCAACAACAAACGCGCTTCTTCTGGCTGTAAGTCAACCATTAACGGAAGTTACTCGCGATGGAGTTAAGTGCATCGCCGAGGTTCTTGTTGATGTTCGTCATTGTGGTGAGGGCCAGGTTCCATTGCTGCAAGTCGTACTGCAACTGCTGCAGGTTGGCCTGGACGTCGGGGTGCTGCTGATAGTTTTCAAGAGACTGAGCCAAGCGGTCTTCCATCGCCTTAATTGTCTTCATCAGCGCAACATAGACCATGTCGGTATGAATGAATACGCCTGTTTGTGCTGGGGCATTCATGCGTAGACCGTTGGTTGCAACGTCATCTACGGGGTCTAGTGAAATTGGTCTGCCTACTCCTGCCATTTTTGTTTTCCTTTTTGTTTGTTGTTTTGGGTTACATGAGAGAAAAACTCTCATACTAATTTTGTTTATTGTGGGTCCTGCGCTTCTCGGTGCGCAAGACGTAACAATTTACGCGCAAGCAGAACAGCGTCTTTCAGTTGTTCTGCCGCAGAGAATTCATCAGGTGGAAGACCCTCGTTGAGGGCATCCGCGAGGCGTCCGTCCAATGAAACGAGCAGTTTGTCATAGCGTTCCAGTGCCGCCTCGCCATCGGGCCCCGCCAGTTCTTTTTCAATGTCCAGAAGATTCATCTGCGTTATGGCCTCCATTCCAGAATGTCCTGCCCGTTTTTCAGCAGAATGACATCTTCGCTGATCTTGGAAATGACAAAGCCGTTGAATTCAGCACCTTCCACGACACGCGAACCGTTCCTCAGCACAAGGCAGGGGACAGGGGTGGTCATTACGCCGACAATTGGCAGTCGGGGCAGCACGGGTTTCTGAGGCTCAGGCTGCGCAGGCTCAGACTTGACAACTTCAGGCTTCGCTGGCTCAGGCTGTTTTTCCTCCGTTGGTTTTTCTGCCACTTGGACTGGTTCAACCGCAGGGGGGGCTTCCTTCTTCACCATAGGGGCTGCGGCGACAACGGGCTGCGTCGGGCGAACGGTGACTTTGCTGCAATCAATGTGTTCGATGTGAGGCACATCGTCTTTCAATGCCTGAAGTGCATAGCGAAGTTCATCGGCGGTTCCAATCTCGCCCGTGATTTCCAAACGGCGGTCGATGGCGCTTGCCACTTTCAGTTTCCCTTCGGTGACCATGTTCAGCAGTTCGCTTGCGGATGCGTATAGAGACTCGTCATCGGTGAGTTCCAACGTGATTCCAGGCTGGATTCCGTATGCGTCGGCAATGAGCCTCAGGCGCTCCGCACGTGTCTTCAGATTGCCCTTCAAGACGATTTTTTCTTCTGAATTCTCTGTGGTGACCTCTGTCGTGACGCCAAATGACGTCGCCAGTTCCTGCAATGTCTGCGTATGGACAGGCTTTGCCGCCTGTTCCAGTTTGTCCTCGGTCCATTTCTCATATTTTGCCAGGCACCACTCGCGGGCAGTCGTGATATGCTTGTTGAAAAATGGCCAGAAGAACCATAGGGCGAATTCGAGAATCACAACGAGAATCAGCGTGACAAGCAAAATCCATTGGAGGAGACGCCAGCGTGGTTTGGGTGGCGCTTCTTCTGCAGGCTTTTCTTCAGGCGTTTCCTCAGGAGCCTCCTCTGGTTCTTCTGTGTCATCAGCAGGCCAAATCAGCGAATCCCATGGGGCGTCGGCGGGACCTATGGCGATTGCCGTCGTCTCAAATGACTTGACATGAAGCGGTTCAAGGCGTTCCTGTCTGCCGCCTGGAAGCAACAGCATGACGCGGTCCGAACCGACTTCGATTTCACAGGCGACATCAGGCAACGACTGGTCCGTGAGGATGACGTCGCATTCGTCACTGCGGCCCAGTTTGATGTTCACGCCTTCAATCAGCGCGATTTCAGCCCCCGAATTGGGGCCTTTGACTATTTTAAGAAGCAGATTCAAAGTTTAAGTCTCCCCAACGGCTGGATGTTGATTTCCTGGGACAGTTCCTGGAAACTCAACACTGGTAGTTCATAGTAGTCTTTTTCAATCATCTTGCGGAAATAGCGGCGAATATCGACAGATACGATGATGACAGGTTTCTGAGGAATCTTTGCCAGGTCGCCAATGGTCTTTTTGAGGACTGCCAGAATGGACCTGACGGTTGTCGGGTCCATGGCCAGATAACTGCCGCCAGAGGTCTGCCGCACGGACTTGCGAATCTTTTCCTCAAGCGTCGGGTCGAGAAGATACGCGGCCATGATATTCTGTCCGCCAGAGAATTTGTAACTGATGTATCGCGACAGTGCCGAACGGACATATTCGACAAGTAGAACCGTGTCCTTCTCCTTCTGGCCCCATTCGATGAGCGTCTGGGTGATTCGCTTCAAGTCACGAATGCAGATGCCTTCCTGGACAAGACGCTGCAAGACGTCCGTGATTTTCTGCAATGGAAGCACGCGTTGGACTTCTTTGACAAGTTCAGGGGCCTCGCGTTCCATGTGGTCGAATAGCAGCCTGGTTTCCTGAAGCGATAGGAATTCATGGGCATATCGCCGCAGAACGCTTGAAAGATGGTAGGTCAGCACGCCGTTGAGGTTGAGGGAGCGGATGCCGCTTTCGTCAAGTTTCGGCTTGTCTTCTTCGCGGACCCAGCATGTTTCATATCCAGAAAGGAACGCTTTGCCTGTCTCGAACTTGATACCAGTCGCCGTCAGGTTGTCGGATGTTTCCAGGGCGAAGAGCCAGCCTTTTCTCAACATGCCTTCGGAGACAGGTACTTCGTTGACGAGCAGACGGTACCGCCCCTCTTTGATGGCGGGATTCAGACTCAGGTTGATGCCTGGGAAAGGCACGCCGAGGTCATGGTAGAGGGCACGGCGGATGGACATGATCTGTTCGTTCAATTCCTCGTATGTCAATGCGCCTCGGATATCCGCGTCAATATCCACGGTCAACGGAACGACCATCGAGAAGTCGTCGCCTTCCTTCTTGTGCGGTTTCGGCTGCGTGCCTTCGGACGGGGCCGCCGCCGACAGCGGATCGGCGGCCTTGGCGCTGCGTGCGGCCTCAAGTTTGGCCCTCAGCCTCAGACTCCAGCCGATGGCCGCCACAAACAACGCCAATCCAAAAATCTGGATTTTGGGAAAGCCAGGAATCAGTCCAATGCCGACAAGCATCACTGCACCAAGGAGGATGGCCTTGGGCTGGGCGAAGAACTGGTCGATGATGTCCTGTCCTAACGGCTTGTTGTCCACATCGCCGACACGCGTGACGATGACACCTGCGGTGATGGACACCAGAAGCGCGGGAATCTGAGAGACAAGACCGTCACCAATCGTGAGGATGGAGTATTTCTGAATTGCCTTCATGACTTCCATATCGTTCATGAACGCGCCGATGCAAATGCCGCCGACGATGTTGATGGAAGTCATGATCAAGCCCGCGATGGCATCGCCTTTGACGAATTTCATGGCACCGTCCATGGCACCGTACAACTGGGATTCCTTACCCAGTTCATTTCGGCGGGCACGGGCGGTCTCCTGGTCAATGGCGCCCGCGCGCATGTCAGCGTCAATGGACATCTGTTTACCAGGCATGGCGTCCAATGTGAATCGTGCCGCGACTTCAGACACACGTTCCGCGCCTTTGGCAATGACGACGAACTGGACAATGGTGATGATGAGGAAAATCACTGCGCCGACAACGAAATTGCCGCCGACGACAAAATTACCGAATGTGTAGATGATTTCGCCCGCGTCGGCCTTCAAAAGAATCAGACGGGTTGTCGTGACGTTCAGTGCAAGACGGAAGAGGGTGGTGAACAGCAGCATCGACGGGAAGGTCGAGAAGTTCAGCGCTCTGGGCAGATAGAGCGAAAGCATCAGCATCACTGTGGATATCATGATATTGATGGCGATAAGAAGGTCAACGATATTCGTCGGCAACGGAATGATCAGCAGACCGATGATGAACACGACCAGCATGGCAAGCACCAAGTCGCCGAATCTGCTGAAGATATTGCTGAAATTTGTAAGTTTGGAGAACATGGATTATCAATGATTATGATTCTAGAAGTGCAGAACGGTATTGCTCGAACAGTTCCGTGTCGGCCAGGAGACTGTCCAGTTCATTGGCGGCTTTTACCGCCGATGGAGTATTTTTCTCACGCAGAAGACCTACGGTCTCGCGCGCTATTTGGTTAAAGCCACGTGATGTTCGCAGATTGGGAGGGTTCCCTGCCACAAGTGCGCTCATGATTTCCCCCATGATGCCTTGACCTTCGGGAAAGATGTTCGCCAACGCCTCGCTGACGGTTGTGGAGCCAGGGAGCAGAGGCTGGTCCTGATGCTCCATGGCAGCATGACCGACCTCTCCCTGTGCGTATTCCGCAACGGAGATTCCCTTGTCAAAACGAATGGATTCTGTGGTTCTTTGAATATTCATGCCAACCGCCTCCTGAAGTCTTCGGCCAGACGCCACAGTTCATTGAAGACGGTATTGATGTTGGGCAATGTCACACCCCTTTCGGGAAGCCTTGCCGCCAGCAACGCGCAGGAAGTCCTTGTCAGATATGCCACACGCAATTTGAACATGGGGCGCAGTTCAGGCTGCGCGTATGACAGCAGGCGTTTGAGTCGCTCGGGCTCATCTGGCGACGGAATCTGCATGGCAATCACAAGAGATTCAAAGGCATATTCAAAGCGTAGCGCCACGCCCGTTTCAAAGCGCAGCGACGCGGCATTTCGGTCATTCAACTCGAAATCGCGGATGTTGATCCCTTCTCCGAATTCACGGAGAACAGCATTGAGCCATCTAGGCGCCGTCATTTGTTGTCCTCCTTTTCTTGTTCTTCTTGCTCGTATTCCTCTTCGACGATGCCGTCCAGATGCTCCTGGGTGACATCGATGAGGCGTAGCCTGTCCTGTTCGTTTGGAATAAGCCTGGAAGACAACTGCCTGAAGACTCCCGTGAGTTCTCGGCAGAAATCCATTCGTGCCAGCAGTGCCTCAATGCCGCATCCAGAAATGAAAGAGCCGATGTCTCCCGACGTGACGAATGGATGCTCCGTAAAATCCATGATTTTTCCAGTCATCTCTTCGCCATTCAACAAACATTTCTGGCTGAATTGCTGCGTCATCCGTGTGCCAAGCGACTCCATCTTTTCCATGACCGTCTTAAGGACCTGCACGCACTGCAAGTCCAGTATAATCCGCCGTAGTTCCTCGGGACTCTTTGACGGCATGGCACTTTGGAGGTCAACGCCGCAGCCAGCCGTCAGGAAGTCAATGGCCGATTGGAGGCCAGCGGCTCCACGCGCCCCCATGATGGAACGGAAACATTGCTGAGGCGTTGTAAAGCCGAGGACTTCCCCGCGGTACATGTCTCGCAAATCCTGCATTTCCTCTGGCGTCGTCGCGCGCGCGTTGACTTCAGAAGCGAGGTTGATGCCCGCACGTATTTCCTCGCCCTTCTCCGATAGCAGAATCTTTCTTGAAGATTCAATCAGCGTGCGGAATTCCGTCTCAGAATCGTTTAATGCCTGCTCCAGGACATCCAGCATTGCAAACTGGTGGGACGGATCGCTGGAACCTTCTTCCAGTTGTTGCAGGAACTCCCTGGGCGATGGCAATTCGCCGCTGCTCTTTGCCTGGCGGAGCATGCTCAGCATCATGCGTGTGAACTGCTCGCCTGGCATGTCGGGCAGCGTTTTCATCCAGCCTTCCAATGCCTTGAGGAACGGATTGTCCTTTCCGCGTGTCTCACCAAGTTTTCTTTCGCTGACGTTCTTCATTTCATTTTCTTCAAACTGGAAGGAGAGTTCCTCCATGGAATCCATCAGTTCGGCGATCGGGTCGGTGTCCACGACGAATGACGTACCCATAAGATAGCCCGCCTCTTTTGCAGGCGCCGCCTTTTCGGCGGTTTCCAAATGGCTCGTCTGCAAGGCCTCGTAGCGCACCGTCGAGATGGAGTTCTTCAGAAATTGTGACATGTCAAGAGGCATTTGAACCCTCCATCCAGACAATTCCTGGGCCGTAGAAGTGAAGCATGAGATTCCTGTCGCGCTTACGTGGAATCACTATGTCGCCGAGACCGATTCGCGGGCAGAAGCCCGTTGGCGGCTTTGTCGTCCAGGCGACGGCGGACTCGATGCGCATCGTGAGAATCTCCTCTTCGCCGAGGGCGACGCGCGTCGTGCGGCTTTGGGTTGCCATGACAACCCATTCGGATTCAAGATGCGTCGAGCAAATGGCATTGCGAAAACTGAACGGAATGACACGCAGCAAATGGCCCTTTGACCGTGCTGTCGATGGCGCGACGAGCAGTTTCGCGGAGACGGCGGTCAGCGGTTCCGCGCATGTGATGTGCGTGAGGAACGGCTTTTCAGCCGAACCGCAATATGCCGCGCCCGTCAGTTCAATCAGATGCAACTTGGAGCGGTCAGGCACAAGCCAGCCCTTCAGGGAACGTGACACGCAGTTCCCCTGGACAGCCGTCGGCTGCGCGGTTCCAACGAGCCACACGCCGTCGCTGACTTTTGCAAAGCCGTTCTCTATCATTGCCTCATTCATTGTTTATTGCTTTATAGCGTCTTTTTCTGCCTTCTCTTTCAGTACCTGGTCAACTTGCTCTTGTTCTTTCTTTGCCTTTTCCTTTTGGCGCTGGCCTTCTTCCCAGATTTCGCGACGCGCCTCAAGGTCCTTCTGCCATTGTTCGCGTGCATCCTTTCGATCGGCCTTCCGCTTGGCCTTGCGCAGTTTCAGTTCCTCCTTCTTCTCGGCTAGTTTGTCGGCAGTGCTTTCCATGCGTGCCTCTTCGCGGTCCTTTCGTTCTAGATCGCGCATTTCGCGGAGTGCGTCGTCGTCCATTTTATCGTCTTCAAGTAGTTCCTCTCGTTGGATGTCGCGGTGCTGTGTTGCCTGGACTCGTGCGAGGTCCACGGTGTCGAGGTCGAGAATATACGGCGTGAGTATGAACATCCGCTGGACTGTCTCCTTCTTCTTGCCGACGCCGCCGAACAGCCAGCCGATGAACGGAATGTCGCGGAGGTAGGGGATGCCCCAACTGACTTCCTCCTCAATGTCGCGGAGATATCCAGCCAGCAATACGCATTCGCCTTCATAGACGGCAGTCTGCGTCGTCAATGTGGAGGAACGAGTCAACGGCATCGAATCGACGGTGACCGCCTCGAAGCCGCCGTCCTGCAAAGTGACGGTCATCCACAACTGGTTGGGCTTTTCAGGGTCTGGTGAAATGACAATCCTTGGCTTGACTTGCAGGCTGGTGCCAGCCGACACTTCTTCAAGCGATGCGACTTCCGAGCCGACCACCTTGGCATGGTAACTTTGCGTGTCCGATATGGATGCGGCCATGTTGTTCATGGTCAGCAATGATGTCCTTGATATGGAGCGCGCTTTGCCTTTTTGCCTCAAGGCGGTCAGTGATGCCGACACGGAGACATGCTTGCCAATATACGAAAGTGCGCCCGCAAGCCCTTTGCCCAGCAAATCTTCAGGCGAGAACAGGTTGGCGGGATTTTGGCCTACCGCCCCGTCCATGTTGCTGCTGCCGCCTCGGATGGCCAACGACAATTGCCAATCCAGAGCGTCGTCCTTTGTCATCTCCAATGATGTGATGGCGATTTCCACAAGTTGTTGGGGAACATCCAGTTCTGCAATCAATCTCTCGTAGAGCGGCATCCGTGACGCGACATCTCGGACGATGACGGCGTTCAGGCGGTTCTCTGGCTTGATTGTCGGTTTGAAATTCTTGTCTGTGGATTCTTGATGGATATCATCGTTGTTGTCGCCGCCCTTGTCACCC
>JAGCTA010000512.1 GCA_017963875.1 Victivallales bacterium
AAGAATGGTTGGCTTGCGTGCGTTTTTCGCACATGTCGCGGCAAGAAGATCTTCGGCTCCAGGCGGACGCGTCGGGTCGATCATGCAGATGACGACATCCGCGTCTTCCATGACGCGTTTGATTGATTCATCCATCGCCTCGTCAATGGCGAGTTTTGCCGTATGGATTCCTGGGGCATCTAGGAACAGCAACTGCGAATCATCATCCGTAAGAATGCCCAGAAGATACTTTCTTGTTGTCTGCGGCTTATTTGAAACGGCGGCAAGATGTCGGTTGAGCAATGTATTGAGCAACGTGGATTTACCTGTATTGGGACGACCAAGCAACGCAACATATCCAGTCTTCCCGATACGCTGCGGTTTGGCATCCTTGATAATTTCGTTTAAATCCACGGTAATAATTCCTTAAAAAAAGCGTCTGATGACTATAAGCCAGATTCTGTCCGCTCGGATGTTCCCCGAGTTGTACGACCATTCATCTAAGCGACCGATACCCGGAACTTCAACTGGTCTCCAGTGCGATGCGAGCAGCATCATTGTTCCCTATTTGGTCTTGCACCGAAAGGGGTTTGCCCTGCCGCCATGATTGCTCAAGGCGCGGTGAGCCCTTGCCTCACCTTTTCACCCTTGCCGAAATTGCTTTCGGCGGTTTGTTTTCTGTGGCACTTTCATCCTGGCTGCGGCATATCGTCCGCAGTCTCCAGTCTTTCAACTGGACTTTCCGCTCTATGGTGTCCAGACTTTCCTCTCCCGAAGGAGCGGCCGTCCGTCAACAGACGCCAAAAACTAATGAATAATGTAGTTTCAAAATCCGTAATTGCAATTGACTGAGGAGGCATCCATGCCTTTTTCAATCTAGTGTCAGACTCTCCAGATTGTTCCCATGATGCCGCATTTCTGGTCAATTTTTAAACGGTGGTAGTAAATGGTAAGAATGGAACCGTCGTCGAGTTCGACTGATGCGG
Source organism: Victivallales bacterium (assembly GCA_017963875.1). Next base: position 966 of record JAGCTA010000512.1, read on the forward strand.
GATAGCCGAGGTCACCATTCGGGGCGTCATCCCGCAGAATGATGTCGTCGCTCCATGCATGGCCACCGTCGTACGAGACTCTGGCGCGTTCGCCGAATGGCTCAAAACGGTATCCGACGACGCAGACGATTGCGCCTGACGAGTGTTTGAGCAGGTGTGCTGGGGCACCAGGGAAACCTGGGTCCTCTGGGGTTGACCATGTTCGTCCGCCGTCGGTCGAGCGCGTGAATAGCGTGCGAAGGGGATTGTGGATTCGAACGGAACCGAGCAATTCACCGTTGTCGAGTTCGACGACATGCGATTCGCATGTATCGTTTGCGACATCAATGGTGTTCGGGACATCGCCAAGCATCGTCCAGGTCTTTCCTTCGTCTGTTGAGCGTGCTGCGCTGATGGGGACCTCTTCGGAAATGGCGGTCTGGAGTCCCTTTTGCATTGTCGGCCACTGCTTGCCGAGGTAGAGCCATGAACCGTCCTTGAGGACGATAAAGCCGTGTGGGGCGTTGACTGGCGCGCGCAAGGTTGGCCCCCAGTATTCGCCATCGGGACTGACGCGGATGAACGAGCCGAGGTTCTGTTCAATCATTTCTTTGTTCCAACTGTCAAGCGCGGCACCACCATCCGCTAGATTGTCGTCCCATTTGCCAGTTTCGGGATTCTTGTACTTATTCCAGTAATTGAGCGTGTTGGAGGTAAACCACGTGATGGCGAGGCGCTTGCCGCCAAGAGATACGATGCCCGTGTCGCGGTCGTCAAGCGGGGTATTGTTGACGACGAGCGGTTCGGTCCAGGTTTCGCCGTTGTCGCGGCTTTTGAAGACAACGGAACGTCCCCACGGGCAGATATGGCCGAAACGAAGGCCCGATGCGGCGACGACGAGCGTGCCGTCGGCCTGTTTTGTGATGCTCGGCCAGCCGAAATAACCAAATCTTTCGTATGGTTTGAAGCAGACGGTGATTTGTTTGATGATTTCCATAAGTTTTTCCTTTGCGTTACGCTGTGCGACCAGGGGGTGCGCAGTCAGGAAGAGGGGCCTTGGTATGAATTTAGAGTTTCCAGATGGTTCCCATGAGGGAGCACTTCTGGTCAGCCTTGAAGAGTTGATAGTAGATGGTCATGATGGAGCCGTCGTCGAGTTCGATGGAAGCGGGATAGCCGAGGTCGCCGCTGGGGCCGTCATCACGCAGGATGATGTCATCGCTCCAGGTGTGGCCGTTGTCGTAGGAGACCTTGGCGCGTTCGCCGTATGGTTCAGAGCGGTAGCCGAAGACGCAGACGATTGCGCCTGATGAGTGCTTGAGGAGGTGAGGCGGGGCACCATTTATGCCTGCTTCTTCCAGGACGGACCATGTCTTGCCGCCGTCTGAAGAACGGGTCAGCATCGTTCTGAACGGATTGTGGACGCGGACGGCGCCGAGGAGTTCACCGTTGTCGAGTTCGACGACATGCGGTTCATGGCAGAGGTCAGTCGTGATGCCGTCGGGGAATGGCACGATGCCGAGCGGTTGCCACGTGCGGCCTTCATTGGTCGAGCGTACGGCCACGATGCGGTTGTCGTGAGCCACCATGGAATAGAGGCCGTTGATGGTGCAGAGCCATTCCTTGCCCAAATACAGCCAAGAACCGTCCTTGAGGACAATGAATCCATGGGGAGTGTTGACAGGTGCCCGACGGACGGGTCCCCAGTATTCGCCGTCTGGGCTGACGCGGAGCCATGAACCGATGGTTTTTTCGCACATGTCGCCGTCCCATTCGTCCATGACCTTTCCCATTTCGGCGTATTCAGGAGCCCATTTCCCAGTGGCTGGATCTTTGTATTTGCCGAAATAATGGAGTGTATTGGAAGTGAACCACGTGATGGCGAGTCTTTGACCGCCGAGGGAGATGATGCCTGCATCGCGGTCGTCAAGCGGGGTGTTGTTGATTATACGAGGTTCAGTCCATGTCTCTCCATTGTCTGAACTTTTGCAGATGATTGTCCGCCCCCAAGGGCAGACGTGAGAATAACGAAGGCCCGATGCGGCGACAAAAATCGTTCCGTCAGCCTGTCTGGCGATGCTTGGCCAGCCGAAATATCCGAATTTTTCGTATGGTTTGCTGCAAATGACAATGTTTTTCTTGATTTTCATAAATTAGGTCTCCTTGAGAATGTTTGATGACTTCTTGTATTTTTACTATTTGGATAATTTGGAAAAGATGTAATTGATAGTATTGTAATTCAGTTTCTGTTGTTAGTCAATGTCAAGGTGAAAAGAAACATGATGAAAATACGATTCAAGTTTATATGGCTGCTGTTTATAGTGGTGGGGATGTCTTCTGTGTTGCCAGCGGAAGAGTTGTCTGCATTTGAGCGTTTCAGGATGGTACGCCAATTGGAACAAGAAGCGAACGACTATTTGGCTGAAAGTAAATTCAAAAAGGCGGCCAAGACATTCCTGAAGGCTTTCGAGATGGAAAACCATCGTGACAGGCAGGCGCAATTTATTCTTAAGGCGGCAGATGCTTTCTACAAGGCGGAGAAAGGAAATCTTGCGCTTGAATATTACAAGAAACTGTTGGAGGATTATTCTCTTTATGTTCCGTATGAACATGTTGTTGATCAACTTCGTGGGCTGGCGGAGCATTTTGTCAAAGGGGAAATGACCTTCCTTGGTCTGAAAGATGTTGGAGCAGCAATAAAAATCTACGAATTGATTGTCCGAGAAGCCCCTGCGACGCATATTTCGAGAAAGGACAGATTTCGTCTCGCGGAACTGTTGCAGAAAGACGACAGACCAGATGAGGCGGTGGCTGTGTACCAGGCGATTGTCAAACTTGATTCAAGGGACTGGGATGCACGTGCAGAGTTGGCTCTGGTTCTGGGAAAACTGGCGAAAATATCCGATGGCGACGGGGCGAAGACACGCGCAGCAACCCGTGAAGCCAAACTTGTTCTTTCGTATATGCCTGACCATGAGAAGGCAAAAGATTTGCTCAAATTGATTGCCAATGCCAGTGATATGAACGCACAGCGATTGCTGGAACAGGCAGAATTCTATCTGATTCCAGCGCATCGGCGTCCGCCAGCCGCACGACGTTATCTGCATGATGTCATTTCCAAATATCCTGATACCGTCCAAGCAACAAAGGCACGGGAATTGTTATCAACGCGTCCTGAACTTATTAAACTCGAACAAGAAGCGAGAGAGCAGAAACAACCAAAAGCACCAAAGGATGCTGTCGTTCCTCCGCCTAGGGAATTTGAAAAGCCATCTCCCCAAACGCCTCCCGCGCCAGTGAAGCTCACGCCAAGTGTCCCGAAGTCTACACCCGCGCCAGTGAAGCCCACGCCAAGCGCCCCGAAGTCCACGCCCGCGCCTGAAAAGCCCGCGCCAACTGGTCCGAAAGTCTTGCCCGTGCCAGCGAAGTCCACGCCAAGTGCCCCGAAATCCACGTCCGCGCCTCAAAAGCCCGCACCAACTGGTCCGAAGGCTACGCCTGCGCAAGTGCAGCAATCTCCGACTACTCCGAAGACCAGTCCTTCTTCTCCGAAGACTCCACCGACGGCCTCCAAGACGAATTCCTTACAGAATACACCCGCTCCTCAAAAGCCATTACCGACGGCCCCGCAAGCCAATCCTTCTTCTCCGAAGAAGATTCAAACTCCGGCACCATCGTCGCCCGCTCCTGAGAAAAAAACAGCACCATCATCGCCTGCTCCTGCGAAAAAAGAGGGTTCGACGAAGGAATCCAAAAACAAGCCAGCCTTTTCTGCACAGCCTGTTCATGATTCAAAACAGCCAGTCTTTTCGACTACAAGTCCAATTAAGAATGGAAAACCTGTCTTCAATGCTCCAAAAGCCGCAGAAAAGGACAAGCCTGCTTTGGCGCCGAAAGCATCGCCTTCGGGCAAAGGCAGTTTCTCAACAGGAGCATTGGAAAAACCAGCAAAGAAAGCGGAATTTCACAAATGAGGAAAAAAACATCAATGAAAGCAGTGATTCTGGCGGTGCTCCTGGCTTGTTTTTTGTCAAGTTGTTACCATTTTGGAGCACCTGGCTCGGATAGTTTTGTCCTTGCTGAAATCCATGTTGACAATAATACAAAAGAGCCGACGCTGAACAGGCATATTGTCACGGCGCTCAGGGAACATGTCTCCACTGAGCCGTCTGCCGCAAAGGGGAAAAGCGTGTATGATGTTCAAGTGAAACTAGGTGAATTAAGAAACTATTCCATTGCGAGGGCGAAAGTTCGGGACAAAAGGAGCGTTGACCGTGATTCGGATGCCTATCAGACCGTGTATCATCGAATCGCCATAACCGCCGATGTCATCGTCACCCCGAAAGGCGGCGGTCAGCCCGTGCTGTCCAAGCCGTACATCGGCTATGGTGACATACCGAGGATGCATGACCGTGAATTGCCATTACAGGCAGCATGTCGTCAGGCAGCCAATAGCCTCGCGACACAGGTCATTGATGATTTGGCGACTTTGGCGGAGTAGTTGAACCTATGATGCGTATCGGTCAGGGTTACGATATTCACAGGTTCACGGCAGGGAGGCCGTTGTTCTTGGGCGGTTTTGAGATTCCAATGGCTCCAAAGGGACTCAAAGGGCATTCAGATGCGGACGCTCTGGTGCATGCAATTATCGATGCGATTTTGGGAGCGCTGGCTTTGGGGGATATCGGACAGTGGTTTCCTGATTCATCATCGGAATGGCAAGGTGCGTCTGGAAGGAGGTTGATTCAGGAGATTCTTAGGGATGAGAGGGTTCGGTCATGGCGGATTGTCAACCTTGACTGCACGGTCATCACGCAGTCGCCAAAACTATCACCGCATATCATTAACATACGGAAATCGCTGGCCGAGTTGCTGAATGTTGATGTCAATGGGATTTCAGTCAAGGCAAAAACGAAGGAAGGGCTTGATGCCGTCGGTGCAGGAGAGGCATTGGAGGCACAGGCAGTCATATTGATGGAACATTTATGACCATGGGGTTGTTGACAGCCATAAGGGATTTTCTGGCACCAGACATCTGCCCTATTTGCAAAGAGGAACTGGTAAATCCAGCGATACGTCTTTGCGATAGGTGCTATGGCGAATTTACGCCGTTGCCTAAAAACCGCTGCCCCGCCTGCGGCGGTCCAGGGGATTCGCTGATGAAGCAGTGCAGAAGTTGCCTGTCCGTGCCTGAACGCCCGTGGCAAGTCGCCGTTTCCGCTTTTGAGTTCGATGGTCTTGCCAGAACCGCAATCCATCGGCTCAAATACAGGGGACGGCGTGAACTTGCGCCGTTATTCGCCAGGCATTTGGCGGAAAATTGGCGAAAGTATTCAGAGGACTTTGCGCCTGATGTTATCACGCCTATTCCTTTGCATTGGTGGAGATGGATAAAGCGCGGATACAACCAGGCGGGGGAAGTTGCGTCTTTCCTTTCAAAGGAACTGGGCATTCCGTGCAAAGGATTGCTTAGAAGAACTCGTTATACAAGGGAACAGGTCACACTGACTGCCCAGAAACGGCTGGAGAACTTGAAATCCGCTTTCGAGGCTTCTGATGATGTAAAAGGGAAGCGCGTATTGATTGTTGACGATGTTTTTACAACTGGGGCTACATTGACGGCGGCTGCCCAGACGATGCTGAAGAAGAGGGCAAAAGCCGTCGCTGTCATTACGATTGCAAGAGACATATAGCAGATAACAATGGAACAGACAGGAAAAAACGAAATACCAGAGGGGTGGGTTAAATGCAAGGGATGCGGGCAGATGGTTGTGCAGTCCTCCATGGATTTGAATGCACAGGTTTGCTCCCATTGCGGCTATCATTACCCGATTACCGCCGAACAACGGTTGAATTTGATGCTCGACAAGGATTCATTTCAGTCAATGGACGATTTCATCAGTTCGTATGATGTCCTGAATTTCGCCAATGACGGTAGTTACAGTGAGAAACTGTCGGACAACTTGGAGAAGACGGGAATGAATGAGGCGGTTGTCTGTGGGGTCGGAAAAATGAGCGGGCATTTGGTTGCCATTGCAGTCATGGATTTTCGCTTCATGGGCGCTTCGATGGGTTCTGCTGTGGGGGAAAAGATCACACGGCTGATTGAGACGGCGACAAAACGTCGCCTTCCTGTGATTATCGTGACCAGTTCTGGTGGTGCGCGCATGCAGGAGGGCGTGCTTTCGCTGATGCAAATGGCAAAAACGTCGGCGGCGCTGATGAGGCTTGACGAGGCAGGGTTGCCATATTTTACCGTGCTGACCAATCCGACGGCTGGGGGTGTCACCGCCAGTTTCGCTTCGCTTGGCGATGTCATTCTCGCGGAACCGAAGGCATTCATTGGCTTTGCGGGACCTCGCGGCATTAAAAATACGACTCAGGCGGATTTGCCGCCTGGCTTCCAGACGGCGGAATTCCTGCTTGAACATGGGCTTATCGACAGGGTGACCCCAAGGACAAAACTGAAATATGAATTGACAAGACTTTTAGAGGCTTTTTCTTTCTAAACCAATAACACATTAATTGAAAAAGGAACCAATCCATGGAAAGAATCAATGTCGGTTTTATCGGTTGCGGAGGTATTGCGCAATATCATTTCAGCCATTTTGACAAAATGCTGGACAAGGCACGCATCGCCGCCGCATGTGACCTTATTCCTGAACGGGCGCAGAAGACGGCCGAACGTTATCCAGGTGCCAATGTCTATACGGACTATCGGGAAATGTTCGAAAAGGAAAAACTGGATGCCGTGTATATTTGTGTCCAGCCTGGCGCGCATGACGGAATGGAGTTCATTGCCATTGACAAAGGCATCAATATCTTTTGCCAGAAGCCAATGACATTGGATATGAACTATGCCAAGAAAGTCTTGGCGGGGATCAAGAGGAAAAAACTGATCAGTGCCGTCGGTCTGCAATGCCGATACAGTGATTCATGGGATTTCATCAAACAGTTCATCGGGCGCAAAATCGCCGCGAATGATCTGGCAATGGTCAGTGCCTATCGTATTGGTGGCTTCCCGATGGTATGGTGGTGGCGCAGATTTGAACAGTCTGGAGGACAGGCCGTCGAACAGACCATTCATAATTTCGACATGCTTCGCTGGATTTTCGGCGAAGTCAAACAAGTCTGCTCAGTGCGTCGGCGCGGAGTAATCAGGGATATTCCAGACCACAATGCGGATGACGCGTCCTCAACGCTCATTACTTTCAAAAATGGCGTCATCGGGACATTCAACACGGGTTGTTTTGGTGGCTCTGAAGGAGATACGACAGCCTATTATCGCAACGGAAACATCAAATATTCGTTGTTCGGGAACTATACGATTACAGAACCGAATAGAACGGTTACTGGCAAACCTATGAATGACGCAGGCCAGGAGTGCGACGAGACGTTTGTGGATGCCGTTCGCGGAGACATTGACCGCGAGGAAATCCTTTCGCCATACGCAGATGCCATCAAGACGCTGGCTTTTGTTTTTGCCATCAACAAATCAATGGATGCCAATGGCGCGCCTGTGGTTCCAGAATGCTAAGTTTTGATTTGCTTTGTCTAGACGTTTTTATACTCATTTGAGACAGACAATAGCCTGATTGGGCATAAAACAGAAGAGTCTCTCTCCTTCGAAAATGGCATGACGAAATATTAAAAGTTCGCCATGCCATTTTTACCCTTTTCCTGAACGCTTGCCTTTTTTCTCGGCGTTTTCAGAAGGGGGTTTTATGGGAGGATCTTGAGAATTGTTTTTATTATCATCGTCCATTTTCTGAATACTGTCATTCTGTTGCATTTCATTTTCAAACTGCTGCAGAAAAGAATTGTCCTTCAGTTTTTCAACGAAGTCATTTGAAGAAGTCTCCTGAATTGGCAATGGAGCATCTGAGGGTGGATTAAGGTTGTTCATCAGTTCCTGGAATCCGTTTTCGAGCAGTTTTGAAATGGCTTTATTGGATGCTCCCTCTATTTCCTTGAGGAAGGTGTCAGATAGATTTGGGGTGGATTGGCAAAGTTGATAGGCGATGGCTATGCGTTCCATGCAC
>JAGCTA010000513.1 GCA_017963875.1 Victivallales bacterium
AGTTTCTTCAAAGCAAGGATTACATCGCCATGCGCCTGACTGGCCGCATGGCGACCGACCCGACCGATGCCTCAGGAGTGCTTGGCATGAGGCTTGCCGACAATGCCTGGGACACGGATTTCCTCAAGGACCTCAAACTTGACTTCAACAAAATGCCCGACATTCTTCCAAGTACCGCCATCATCGGCCACGTCACGCAAGAAGCCGCCGTGCAGACTGGCCTTGCCCAAGGCATCCCCGTCGTCATCGGTTCTGGAGACCTAGCCAGTGCCGCGCTCGGCAGCGGCGTCGATACCGACACGCTTTCTTTGACCTTGGGCACGGCGGGACAGATGCTTGCCGTCGGCATCCATGGAGAAGGCGCGAAACTTGCAGGCAAGTTGTTTGTCTTTGCCCATGCGAATCCATCGCAGGAACTTTATCTCGGCTCCGTTCCCGCAGGCGGCTTTGCGTTGGAATGGATGGCAAAAATGCACAACCTGACGATAGAGCAATTCTTCCAGATGGCGAAGAGTATCCCACTCAATTCAAATCTGCCTGTCTTTCTGCCGTATATCCTCGGCAAAGGTGCTCCCTCCATGGATTACACCCCTGCGGGAGCCTGGCTGGAACTTCATGCAGAACATACGCTTGCTGAACTCTGCAAAGCGGCTGTTTTCGGGACACTTTGTCCATTGCGACAGTGCGCCGACCTTCTGGAAACGCTCACAAGGCAACGCAGCCGCCTGACGTTGCAGGCTCTCGCTTGCAGAGAAGAGGCCGTCCGCGAATGCGCCGTAGCATTGTTTACTCAGAACAAACTCTTGCCTGAGGCATCGGAGGCGTCGCTACTGGGTGCCGCCATCATCGGCTTCACTGCTCTTGGCGTTTATCCAACCATGGAATCCGCCCTCGCAGCAATGTGCAGACTTCATCCTATGGAATCTTCCCCCTGCCCCGAAGCCAATATGATGTTCTGTCGCTTTCTGGAATGCGTACAGAGGGCGACGTGAAGTTTCTTCTTTGAATCGCCTTGACATTTTCCCAAATGACGGTACATTAATAGTTGTTCTTTCTAACGTGTTCCGGCATAGCTCAGCGGTAGAGTAGGTGGCTGTTAACCACTTGGTCGCTGGTTCGAGCCCAGCTGCCGGAGCCATTTAAAATTCAGTGTTCCGGCATAGCTCAGCGGTAGAGTAGGTGGCTGTTAACCACTTGGTCGCTGGTTCGAGCCCAGCTGCCGGAGCCATTTTTCAGACGCTCTTCTCCAAGGGCGTCTTTTTTTGTGCAAGGTGCTAGGAACATCTGAAAACTGACTGGAGCCCGCCAGGTCGGCAAGACAACCATCCTTCGGAAGTTAGCGGGCCCTGATCGAAAATACGTCACATTCGACGATGCTGATTTGAGGACTTTGGCAAAAGAGGACCCCAAGGGGTTCCTTGATCGCTTCAGCCCGCCAGTCCTGCTGGAGGAGGTTCAGTATGTCCCCAGTCTCTTAAGTTATATCAAGATGGTGATAGACGAGGAGCGCTTCCGCAACCCCGACAAGGCCAGGGGAATGTTCTGGCTCACAGGCTCCCAACAATTCGAACTGATGCAGGGTGTGTCCGACTCGCTTGCGGGACGAATCTGCATATTTGATATGGGCGGCATTTCGCAGGCCGAGTTTGCGGGGCGGGAGAATATCCCATTCACGCCCCTCGCGCCGTCTGGCGACGGCAGGAGACCTGGCGTCATGGAACTAGTCCGCAGGATATGGCAGGGGACCTACCCGAATGTGCTTGAAGCCTCACCCGAGGAGCGGAACTACTACTATTCCAGTTATGTCAGCACATATCTGGAGCGCGACATTCGAAATCTGAAAAAAGTCCACGACCTTGACCGCTTCTACAAGTTCATCTGCTCCTGCGCCGCCAGGACAGGCCAGATGCTCAATGCCAGCGAGTTGGCGCGGGACGCGGGCATCGACACGACGACCGCCCAGGACTGGCTTGCCATCCTCCAGGCGTCACACATCATCCACCTTCTCCCCCCATACGCCAGCAGCCTGACGGCGCGCCTGGTCAAAACGCCAAAGTTGTATTTTCTGGACACGGGGCTATGCTCCTATTTGACACACTGGCCCACTCCCGAGACGCTTGAGGCGGGTGCGATGGCGGGGCACATCTTCGAGACATGGTGCATCTCCGAAATCATCAAGACCTATTGGAATGCAGGCATGAAAATAGAAAACCTGTTCTACTACAGGGACCGCGACCAGAGGGAGATAGTTCTTGTCATCGACACCGCCGAGGGATTCCATCCTGTGGAAATCAAGAAGACGTCCACGCCCAAGGGAGATGACGCAAGGCATTTCAGGCTTCTTGAGAAACTTGGCAAGCCTCTCCTCAAGGGGGCTGTCCTGTGCGCCTGCGACACGCCTGTCCCGCTGCCGAACAAGGATGTCGTCTGCATTCCCGCCTGCGATATCTAATTCGCTATTCGATGAAAAAACTCCTGACAGAACGCGGTTGAAATGCGCGAGGGACGGGATAGATTAGGATGGTGGTATCTTCCCAAAAACTTCACAGAATGACAAATGAATCTGAGTATTTGAAAATGCCAGAGAAACTTCAACCCTGCCAAGACACCGACATCAACTAACTGCGCGAATAGACTTGCCTACGCATCTCGTCAATTCCGTGCCACGCTGTTGAAATGCGCTGTTGGTGGTTATATTTAAAAATGTGACGAAAACAAGAATGGCAAAACTGTCATTCATCAAAGACAACCATCTAAAGAGAATGAAGTGGAAATTTAATTAATAACACAGTATGACAACTGGAAAAAGCAAAATCATTCTGGTGCTTCTGGCAATGCTGGGACTGCCCTATACCGCTTTGGCAAATGCGGGAACTCCTCTGATGTGGGGAACGTTTGGGCATCTGGCTTTTGGAAACATCTTCATAGGCGTATTGGAAGGCCATCTTCTTCGCAGAAGAAACAGTGGTAAAGCCTATCATGCAGTCGCCTTGATGATTCTTGCAAACTATTTTTCGGCGTTTTGCGGAATATTCATCATCGGCGGTCTGGATGCTTTGTGGGTATATAACTGGACACTGCTGAATCTAAAGACAAACTTCTTTTTGATGGTCGTCCTGCTTTGGCTTGCAACCGTCCTGTTTGAATTCCCCTTTGTCTGGCTTTCCATGGGCAGGCGCATCGCGCTTCTCACCAAAGGATACGGGATAACCATCTCATTATTGCCAAGGCAATGAACGATGAAAAACCGCGGTGTTTCAGGGATAAATGTTTCTCTTCCTGAGGAATATGGTAAAAACAGACGAAAAACCATGAACCCCCTCCTCCGTAAAATCTTCTTCTGGGACGAGCCCGCGCGGGGCGCGTTTCTGCACGCGACGGCGATGCTGGCAGTACCGTGGTGTATGTCCGCACTGCTGTGCTTCCTGATGCCGTTTCTGATGGCTAGCCCTCCTTTGGATGGGATGGAGGAGTTTTTCTGGAAGTGGCTGATTCTGCTTTTATTCTTTGGGATGCCGGTGGTCGGTATAATCGAGGCGATTGCAACGCTTTCCTGCCTGATTCGCCAGCGTTTCCTGCTTAAGAACCGACAGGACGGCGCAACTTGCAGATGGTCCGCAACCTTCCTGAGCGTTACTTCTGGAGTGTGCTGGCTTGCAGCGATTGCCATTGTCCTGATGCACGGGGAGTTCTGGACGACATACCTCGTTCTTGCGTGGGCGTTTGCATTGTGCGGATATGCCTGTTTCGGTGGATGGCTGAAACACTTCCAGAATGACTTGATTTGCAAGGGAGTACGGCTTTTATGGTGGATGGTGGCCGTAGTTTGGACGGTGGCGCTCTGCCTTGCCATTCCTGCAAAAATCGCTGCAAACAGGAATTGCGCCGATCTCGAAAAACGATTCGGGCGTCCGCCGACTGTCGAGGCAAGAGACGCACGGATTGCACGGGAATGCCGCATTGACGCTGATTTCTGGCGGAAGGTACGCGAGATTCTTGCACGTCGGAAAAAGGTTGAAACAGGCTATGGTTTGCTGGAAGAGGATGATTATGTTTGTGTGTACGATATTCTGGAAATCTTTCCTGGCTTCAAGCAATTATCCCCGACAGAATTTGACTGCTACCGACGGCAGTTGGCGAATTTCCAGGAATTACCCGCACTTGAGATGCTATTCAACGATCCGCCCCCGCTGCTTCTTCACGAGGATTACCTCAGACTTGAGGTATACGATTCAATGCACAAGTTCTTCCGAGGAGAACAATGGCGTCTGTATTTTGCTCTCACAGAAAAGGATATGGACACGGTGATGGCAGTCACCCAAAGATTCGCCAACCTAATGGAAACCCGGACACAGATGGCGAAGTATTCCTTTGCCGAAGCAAACATAGGCTGGTCCTACGACCGTTTCTGGTTTGAGTTCCTGGAAAAACTTGTCGCCTCGCAGTTGCCGACAGACGGGCAACTTGCCGAAATGAAGAATCTGCTTCAGAAACGCGAGCCCTCCTACCAGGAAGCAATGGAAGGCAACGCTTATGATTTCTCCATTCGTTTCAATGAGCATTTTGAAATGCATTTCGAGGATTTGAAAGGAGAGGCCCGACCTTGGATTTACCCCTTGTTTTATCTGCTCAGGACGGTGAATGGTGGCTACTGGGAAACCCTGACCTGGTCAAGACGATTGACAATCCCGCTCGGACGTCTACTCCTGCCGCAGTTCTTCTGGTTTTCAGCCAATGACCAGCGTATCGTCTTCCAGGTGCTCTCGGAATTTCCCGACGCGTTGCCAAAAGCATACTCAGGCAGCCTTTCCCTTGCGATGGATTTCCACTACGACTGGCTGGACAACACGTATTACGGTTATCGAAATGTCTTGGCGCGAAACAGGGCCTTGCGTTGCGCCATAGACACCCTGCTGAAACACAGGCGGACGGGGGCATATCCCACCTCTATGCCGTCGGCGTTGGAAGATCCTTATACGGGCAAACCGCTGAAATACCGCGTCGGCGAGTGCTGGATTTTTGACTACGACAAGCGGAAGGCAGTCCCGATTCAGGCTATACAGGTCTGGAGCGTTGGCCCCAACGAAACCGATGACGACGGGGTAAACTTCGACCTCCAGGGCGACGTGCGGCGTAGGGCAAGACGTGACGACATCCGCATTTTGCTTCCCCTCAAGCAAGGCAACCCCTGACGCATCGCGCCCTCTGCCAATCCCGCGGGGACTGATTTTTCCTACGAAGAAAACGAATTGACTTTCCCCAATGGCAAAATTGCGGAGCATATTGCGGGAATGAAGAGGGAACTGGATAAACTATGGAAGACAGGACAATACCGCATTCTTGCATTTGACCGAAGAGCGGAAAAGAACCTAAAGGATCCTGAACGGGACAACCCATGGGCACCAGAATTGCGCAAATACGCTGCAGACAAGGGAATCCCGCTCGTTATTCTCTATGGTGAGGATGCCGATGCACCTGAACATCAGGGGCTTCCAAATGGTGTCAGGCAGTTTTGGCAGTGTCCCCAATGCGTTCGTGAGCATTTGCAACTGCCTATAAAATAGCATGAAAACAAAAAAATCCCCAAATCTTTTTCATCAAAAAAGGAAGGAATCCCCAAATCTTTTTCATCAAAAAAAGGAAGGAATCCCCAAATCTTTTTCACAAGAAAAGGAAGGAATCCCCAAATCTTTTTTACAACGCTCATGGGAAACAGAGAGTTTCCAAGACAGTCGTCATGTTGAAACAATTAGGTGAGGACCTTTGTTTTGAACCAAATCCGCCAAGGAGTTACAAACTGTCGAAACGATGCCAGACGTGCAGGCCTGTCCAATGGCGAGATGTAGCCAATGGCCCCTGCTTCCGATGGTAGAACCTCAGTTTGCCACTCGCCTCACTCAACCGTCTCTACAAGTTGACTGAAGGTCATCCATTCAACCTTATCGCCGAAATGGCGGCTTATCCGCTCAATCAGGCATTCAAAACCGTCCAGACCATAAAACTTCCCATCCGAAAACAGCGACGTCCAATGGGTAATCAAAACGACTGGCCTCCCTGATTCCAATCTCTCCAGCAATTTTCCCTTTCGCCCATCTGCATTGATGATGCTGTCGATGCCATTTGCAATGGCTGTCTTGATCTCTTCAGCGCTCCCCAGCGTATTGCCTGGCCAGAAGATGTCGGGAAGATTACGCGGAATCGAAACCACCGTGCCTGTTTCAGCAGAACTGCACATCACTTTCGGGGCCAGAAGCGTCGAATCGTTATGGAGAAAATAGAAGCAACGCTCTTTGTTCAGCGTGCGTTTGAACGCCATACCGATTCCTCTGGCATAGTTCTGCTCGTTGTCGATTCCTGTCATCCATGGCGACGTCACGCCTTCGGGCATCAAATCCACATTGCAGAGCAGTTGGATAGCATAACTGACATAATCCGCAATGCCCTCCGCCGAAAGCGTGCTGAAATAGACATCCTCCATGACGTGCATGAAACGATCTTCCTTTATGTTGTATGCCCTGAAATGCGAGAGGATTTCAGGCGTCAGCGAGAACATGGGGGCAATCCGCTCACGAACCGCCTTGATGAACTCGCGAAGATGCTCCTGTGGACAGTGGCTCAGCCCTGTATCAAGCCGCCCCAGTCCCGCTGGCATCGGCACAACCGAAAACTTGCCTCGCACACCGTACATCTCACAGATGGAAGCGAAGCGCAGAACTTGTTCCACGGGCACAATCAATTCATGGCTGTGCATCAGGTCATGGAAATAAAAAAGGTTGACGGGCGCGCCGTCATCAATAATCAGGCTAATTGGTATTTTTGACATTGTGAATTGTCCATGGGTTATATTGACACCGCAGTCGCGGTTTTATCGTCATTTTGGCTGGTTTCCATGGTTTTCGCTCGCGTCTTACGATGTTCGCTCCACGCCACGGTTTTGTTCTTTCGCCGCCATGCGGCTAATTGTCAATCGCTACGTCCACAGGCGTTGGCTGGAGCACGCGCACCAGTTCCGACGGTGCCATTTCCAACACGTATCCACGATGCCCCGCGTTGATGTAGATTTTTTCCAAATCAAGAATCGTCCGTTCAACGTAAATCGGCATTTTCCGTCGTGTGCCGAAAGGACTTGTTCCGCCGCAGTGATACCCTGAATTGTGTTCGGCGACTTCAGGTTCGCATGGTTTGACGCTCTTGACGCCCAACTGACGCGCCATGTTCTTCGTCGATACGCTCTTGTCACCGTGCATTAATATGACAAAAGGCTTCTTCGCGTCCGTTTCGAAAATCAGCGTCTTGACGGTCAGATGTTCATCGACACCTAGTTCCGCCGCAAGATGTGACGTACCGCCTTTTTCAACGAAATCATAGAATAACTCTTTGTACTGCACTTTGTTCTGCTTCAGCACACGAATTGCCGATGTAATCGGCGGTTTGTCTTTCAGTTCTGCCATAGGTTCATTCCTTTACCTGAACTTTCCAATACTTCGCTCCAACAGCCTCACGGTATCTTCCACCTTTCGGCAATTGGTCATTTCACGAAACAGCAAATGCTCTTTGCCGAGCATTGCATTGGCAAAGCGGAGCACGAAACCATTGTCACGGTTGTAATGCGCCTGCAATGCATCGCGGCAAATGTCCAGCAAAAAATCCGCCATATCAAAAGGCGGAAGTGCCCCCTGCCCTTCCAGGTTCCGTCTTAGATCCAGAAGCAGTCGTGGATTGCGCATGAGCCCGCGAGCGGGCGCCACTCCTGCCACGCCAGTTTCCTTGACCATTCTCAGGCAATCCTCAACGCTGAAAAGATCCCCGCTCCCAATGACTGGAATTCCCGCCAGCAACTGGACGGCGTGCGCAAGACGCTCCAGCCCGCCTTCAATCGGGTGGTACATCTCACGCACTGTCCGATAATGCACAATCACAAAATCAGGGCTGGCCGCATGAACTGCCTCTGCAATACGGTCGAATTCGTCAGGTGATTCAAACCCCATGCGAAGTTTCACGCTGAATCCATGGTCGCCGCATGATTCTCTCATACGCATCATGGTCTCTCCCAACCAGCCGATATCCTTCAGGCGTGCCCCGCCCGAACCGCTGCCAAGCACTGTCGGCGAAGGACACGCGCAGTTCAAATCCACGCAGACCGCCCCAAGTTCATGGAGCCTTGCCGCAGTCGCGGCCAAGCGTTGGCCGTTTAGCCCCATCACCTGAACTGTCACTGGCAATCCAGTATCCAGAAACGGCGTCAGTTTCGCACGCAGCCGCCCGCGTCCTGGTACTCCAGTGGAAATTCGAAGAAAAGGCGTATGCCAATTCCAGACATATCCTCTGCGAGTCATCACAGTCAGGAAGGAGCCCTCCGTCACACCATCCATCGGCCCTGGCATTATCAGGCATGGCAACGCCTTTCCATCATGGAAAGCAAATGGCTGAAGCAGGTCGCATGGCATCATGACTCAATCGTCGTTCCGTACATAACGCGTAAAACGTTTTCGGTTGCTGACGGGGCGCTTGCGGTCTGGCTTGACCAGAATCGCATCGCCGCCTGGAATACATTCATTAATACGTGCGCGGAATGAAGGCGTATTTTTGATGGAAAGTTGTTCGTTCTGCGTATAAATGATGTTGCCATCATCGCACTTCAGACAGAAAACAACGGGGGTCGGCCCTGGATTCTCCATGATGATTTCACGCAGTTTTTCAAGTCTGGCTTCATCCATCATCTTTTCTGGCATGCGGATATGGACTTCTTTGGCGAAGACTTCCTCTGCGTACTGCAAAGGAACCACCCGCTGCGCAATCAGTTTCATCGGTTCATCCTCTTCCTTGCGTTGAAGTTCTCCTTCCACAAACACGACCGTATCTTGCGTAAACACATCGGGATATTCCGTCTTGCATTTCTGATACGTATCAGGGAAAGCCAACGTTTCCATTCGCCCCTCGCGGCTTTCAATCTGCATGATGGCAAACGGCTTGCTGCCCTCTTTCGTTGTCTTCTGCTGAACAGAGGCCAAATACGCTCCCACTCGGACCATCGTGCCCGTCTCGTATGCTGATATCACGCCTAAGTCATCCGTCTGATATGCGTCGATCATCGCCTGCGACTCTGCAATTGGATGTCCACTGACATAGAATCCAAGCAGTTCCTTCTCATACTCAAGCAGTTCCTTCAACGGCCATTCTGGAATATCAGGCACAATGACTCCTGTCGCCCCCTTGTCTTCGGGTAGCAAAAGGTCAAACAATGACTGCTGCCCCGCCTTGCGGTCCTTCTGCTTGTGGGAAGCCTCCGCCAGCACCTGGTCGATGCTGGCGAACATCTGGGAGCGCTTCAAGCCAAAACAATCCATGGCACCAGCCTTGATGAGGTTCTCCATGAGTTTACGGCCATTGCCTTCAACGCGTTCACAGAAATCCTCCACGCTCTTGAACGGCCCTTCCTTTTCACGTGCTTCAATGATTCCAGCGACGGCGGCCTGCCCCACGCCTTTGATGGCTGCCAGGCCAAAGAATATCTTGCCGTCGGCCACGGAAAAACCGACATCGCAGACATTGACGTCTGGCGGCATGATTTTAATGCCCATGTTGCGGCATTCCTTCAGGAAGAACGCCATCTTCTCAGAGTTTCCAAGTTCACTTGTCAACGTAGCCGCCATGAACTCAGGACCGTAGTTCGCCTTTAAAAACGCCGTCCGATAAGACATGAAACCGTATGCTGCGCTATGCGATTTGTTAAAGCCGTATCCCGCGAACACTTTGATTTTTTCCCAAATAGCATCAAGCGTCTTCTGGTCAATGCCATTGTTCAGGCATCCTTCCTGGAACTTGACATACATCTTCTCCATGTCTTTGATTTTCTTCTTTCCAATGGCTCGGCGAAGAATGTCAGCCTGCCCCAGAGAAAATCCCGCCACAGCCTGCACGACCTGCATGATCTGCTCCTGATAAAGCATGATGCCAAACGTTTCTTCAAGAATCGGTTTCATCGCGGGAACGTCATAATCGCACTGCTCGCGACCGTTCTTTCGGTCAATGAATGTCTGCATGAACTGCATTGGACCTGGGCGATACAGCGCAATCAAAGCGATAATATGTTCAATCTTCTCCACGCCAAACTTGCGGCAGAGGTCCTGCATCCCGCCCGATTCAAGTTGGAACACAGCAATCGTTTTTCCCTTGTTCAGCAAATCGTATGTCGCCTTGTCATCAATGGGTATGTCCGCGCTTTCCAGATGAATTCCGCGGGCCTTTTGAATCAAATCAAGCGCGTCCTGGATAATCGTCAGCGTCCGCAGACCGAGAAAATCCATTTTCAACAACCCCAACTGTTCGCAAGGAACAGCCGAAAACTGCGTGATTGGCTCAAGACTCGCGCCACGGGTAATTGGTGCCACATTGGCGACAGGCATGTCACCAATGATGACGCCCGCCGCATGTATCGACATGTTTCGGTTAAGCCCTTCCAGAACCGTGGCGTACTTCCACACTTCCTTCGTTGTGTCATCATTATCGACAAGTTCTTTCAATTCAGGGACTTCAGCGTATGCCTTCGCCAAAGTCATCTTCGGGTCTGCAGGTATCAGTTTCGCCAATTTGTTCCCTTCTACATACGACAGCCCCAACGCCCGTGCGACGTCCTTGATAACCGCTTTCGCTTTCAGCGTTCCGAATGTCCCGATCTGAACAACATTCGGCGCACCGTACTTGTCGCGGACATACTCAATCACCTTGTGGCGACGACGTTCACACAAGTCAATATCGAAATCAGGCGGGCTGACGCGGTCTGGGTTGAGGAATCGTTCGAAGAGCAGATTGTATCTCAGCGGGTCGATGTCAGTGATATGCAGGAGATATGCCACCAGCGAGCCTGCGCCAGAACCACGCCCTGGTCCTAGCGGCACGCCATGGGTACGGCCATAATTGAGGAAATCCCAGACGACAAGGAAGTAACTGATGAATCCCGTTTTCTTGATAATTCCCAGTTCGTAGTTCATTCGGTCAACGACCACCTGTTCCTCGGCAGTAAACTCCCCTTTGTCCAGAGAGAAACCATAGCGTTCAGGCATGGCGTTGGCGCAGAGTTCACGCAGATATCGCTCACGCTCTTCATCGTTGTTCTTCCCCTCAGGCATGGGATAGGCGGGATAATGGTTCGCGGGGGGCTTGTCATTCACTGTCGGCAGATGCACATTGCACCGTTCCGCAATCGCGACCGTGTTGGACATCGCCTCGGGAAGTTCAGGAAACAGCAATGCCATCTCCTCTGAACTCTTGAAATAATATCCCTCGCCCTCAAATCGCATGCGATTCTCGTCCTTCATAGTCTTCTGCGTGCCAATGCAAAGGAACAGTTCATGCGCCTCAGCATGTTCTTTCAACAGAAAATGCGAGTCATTGGTCACCACAAGCGGAATGCCGTGTTTGTTGGCCATCTCTATCAGAAACTCATTGGACTCGCCCTCTTCCTTGATGCCATGGTTCTGGAGTTCCAGGAAGAAATTGCCTTCGCCGAAGATGTCGCGGTATTCCAAAATGGCGTTCTCGGCGCCTTTGACATCTCCATCAAGGAACTTTCGAGGTATTTCACCAGAAATGCATGCGGAAAGGCAGATAATGTCCTTGTGGTACTGGCGCAGCAAGTCCTTGTCAATCCGTGGATGATAGTATTCCCCGCGCAGCCATGCCTCCTCGTTCAAATGGCACATGTTCTGGTAGCCCTCGTATGTCTCAGCCAAACAGATGAGATGGAATCCCTTGTGATGGCGCTGCGCCGCATTCTTCTCCAAATACGAACCTGGCGCGACATAGAATTCGCAGCCAAGTATCGGCTTGACGCCGAAATTCGCCGCTGTCGTGCACAACTCGTAGCATCCGCTCATGTTGCCATGGTCTGTAATCGCCACGGCTGGCATCTCGAATTCCTTCGCCTTCTCAAGTATTCCGCTGATTTTAGCCGTGCCATCCAGCAGACTGTAATCCGAATGGACATGTAAATGAACAAAAGGTATAGACATTCTTCACCCACTCCTGCTTTTTTCCTGACTGACTGAGACTATATTATGGTTCTTAAATTAGTCCTGAAACCATAAATAGCAATTCGCCGCAGACGAAAACCATTCGGCATTCATCCAAGTCATTGCGACAAAGGCATTCCCATGGAAACATACTGGATTTCTGATGATTGGAAACAGCAATTCGCTGAAGCCAAAATAGATACGTTGACGAGGCTTCTCATGTACACAGAAGGCCGCTGTCTTTCCATGCACAGTCGAGGCTCCACTTTCGCTTCACAATTGCCTGGAGGACAAATCATTTTCATCAAGCGGGACCATTTCACATTCAAAAAGGACATGCTCCCCGAACTGCTTCATTTCAAGGCCCCCGTCCCGAAAACCATTCGTGAATGGAGGATTTTTCAAGGTCTAAAAAAACTCGGTTTCACGGTTCCCGAAGTCATCGCCGCAGGCTTTCGGCGGCAATTCGGCATGGCGACCGTCGGCGGAATCGTCATGCTGGCGTTGGAAGGCATGCCGTTGTACGATTTCATCGCCGTCGAGCCAGAAGCACACAGGCGGGAGTATGCCATCAGACGATGCCGTGAAACGCTGGAATCACTTCAGTCCCAAGGTATTGACTGGCCTGACTGCAAGGCGGAGCATTTCATGCTCATGCGCAACGGAACCGTGGGAATCCTCGACCTTGAACGAGTCACTTTTCATCACGCGCCGCTTCCTGACAAAAAGTGCCAGAAGCAATTGAACCATTTCTCCAACACCGTAGAACATGCGCTTGCGGCAAACAAATCCATTACACCTTCATCTCCAGACAACACTCAAAACACCGCTGCGGTTCACTGAATTTCATCTTAATGGAACGCCTTATTCCCTTGGAGGGTCGGCAATTGCAACAAAGCCATGGTGGCAGATTAAAGCCCCCGAAGGGGTCAAATATAAGAAACCCCAGGTTGAGCGAAGCGAAACCTGGGGAAAGTCGAACCCAAATGATTCCGACCTCATAGAGGTCGAACCTACCCTCATGGGGAAAAGAACGTAATGGGACTATCTCGACAGTGGAATAGTCCCGCTCCAATAGTCCCATCTGTCACACTTTAATAACACAAACCTGGAAATCAACCTATGGAAACAACCCTCACACTCGCAAAAAAAGAATGCGCCAGATACGGCATCGATGCAGATTTCATCACGGATACTGCCCTGCCCTCCTTCGAGATACGCGCAAAAAACGGACGCTTGCTCATCGCCGCGCCTAATGACATCGAACTCCTCTATGGCGTCTATGCCTGCGCGGAGACCTTCGGCGGCTATACGTTCTTCGAGCCTGGCAGGGACATTTTCGACCCCCAGCGCATCGTACATGACCTGCCAATGGCCAACGGCGTCCTTATCCCCGCGAAAAAGCCCTTGCTGAAGGTCAGGGGCTTCGTACAGGAATTTCCCTTCGGCGACGACACCGCTATCATCTTCGATTGGATGGCGAAAAACGCCATGAACTACCTCCCCGTCTGGATGAAGTACTACGACCACCTTTCCGATGAAATGAAGCATTTCGCACAGATTCGCGGCATCGAAATCGAAAGCGGCCACCATAATTTCAACTATTGGATTCCAGGTACGAAATACGCCAAAGAACATCCCGAATTCTTCGCCATGATCGACGGCAAGCGCATCAATCCTAGCGGCAACGTCGAACTTCTCCTCAGCGAGCAACTATGCACGACAAATCCAGAACTCCGCGCCGAAATCGTCCGCCGAATGCTCGAATACTGCGACGCACACCCCGAAGTCCACACGATTTCACTCGTACCCAACGACGGCTTCGGCTGGTGCGAGTGCCCCGTTTGCTCTAAATTCTACGACAAGAACCGCAAAGGAGACCTCTACAGCGTCTCCGAACACGTCTATAAGGCCGACAGAATCTACCATGACCTCGTAAGGGATGTCGCTGCACGCCTCCACAAGGCACGGCCAGACCTGAAACTGACGTTCACCGCCTACGTCAACTACTGCCGACCGTCGGACGGCATGACGCTTGAACCTGGCATGGCCATCCATTTCGCACCCTACTGGCGGTGCATCAACCACGAAATTGATGACACGGATTGCCCCATCAATTCACATTACGCTGACGACCTGCTCGCCTGGGCCAACGTCAAGCGCGGCGGTGAAATCTACGTCTACGAATACTATATGGGAATCAATTTCTACCTGTCTCTTCCCATGCTCCATTTCCATGAAATGTTCCACGAAATGAAGTGGTATGCCTCACACGGCATCGATGGCGTCAACACGCAGTTCCACGTCCCGCATTGGACCGTCTATGGCATGAACTACTACCTGATGGCACGTGCCGCGCGTGGTGCCGACGAAGAAAGCACCATCACGGATTTGTTCGCACGGCTGTTTGGAAAAGACGCAGAGACTGCCAGGGCTTTTTATGGGGAAATCAAGAACGTGGTCATGTCTGCGGGCAAATGCCATATCCCGTACCCCTACTCCCTCTTCACAAGAACGACGCTGGCACAGTATCAGAAACTGCATTCACTTGCGCAGGAACTTCTTGCATTGCAGCCTAACGATTCGCGACGAAAGGAAATCGTCATCTGGATGGAGTTCCTCTGCAAGTTCAAAGAATTGTTCGACCTCAACAAGAAAGGCTTGGCAACCGAGACCGACGCGCAACGGCTTCTTGACTGGGTCCACAGCCACAGCGACACGCGCCTCTTCGTCCATGACCGCTTCGACATGTACTTCGATGAAATGAAGAAACTCCTCCGCGAAGGCCGTCCATGGATTCATTTCGGCCTTGACTGGGAAGACGCCGCCATCCTCCGCGAGGAGAAGGAGTACTTCATCAAGAAAATGTGATAATTTTACTAAAAACATGTCATGAAAATGTGATTTTAACAGCCATCAACAGAATTAATTTATAACCTTTTTATCAATAATATTGTAATT
This sequence comes from Victivallales bacterium, assembly GCA_017963875.1. Next base: position 14,973 of record JAGCTA010000513.1, read on the forward strand.
GATAATTGAATATATTTTTTATTAAGATGTTTTGAAAATGTGAAAAATAGTTTTAGATTATATCAATATTTTGTGAAAAATAGAAAGAAATAATATTAGGAAAATGTGATTCTTGGACAGGATATGCAACGGAAAATCGAGACAGAATTCTTGAAATGGCGAAATACCCCGAATCATAAGCCATTGATAATTCGTGGAGCGCGTCAAGTCGGGAAGACATATTCCGTTCGTCGTTTTGGCGAATCGTATGGGTCGTTTATTGAAATCAATTTTGTGACGCATCCAGAATACAAGCAGATATTCGACAACGGATATTCTGTGGCGGATATCATTCGCTTGATTTCATTTCGCAATCCTGAAGCAAAATTCATCCCTGGCGACACTCTGATTTTCTTTGACGAGATGCAGGACTACCCAGATTGTGCCACATGCCTGAAGTTTTTTCATGAAGATGGTCGCTTTGATGTCATTTGCTCTGGTTCCATGATGGGCATGAACTATCAGAAAATCTCTTCCAACAGCGTTGGAAACAAGACTGATATCACCATGTATTCCCTTGATTTCGAGGAATTTCTCTGGGCTCGTGGCTATACGGATGAGCAGATTGGAGAAATCTACGGGCATCTTTGTGAATTCTCCCCCTTCTCTGCCTTGGAGATGAAGGTCTTGTCTGACTTGTTCTTGGAATATGCGGTCATTGGAGGAATGCCAGAGATTGTTCAGGATTTCCTGACGACTGGTTTGTTCACAAACACCCTCGGCATGCAACGACAACTGTTGCTTGATTACGAGGAAGATATTGTGAAATATGCATCTGGATTAGACAAGACAAAGATCAAAAATGTATATCGTCATATTCCTGTCGCGCTTGCGCGTGAGAACAAGAAGTTTCAAATCACCAAAGTGGCATACGGTGCACGCAGCAGGGAATACATTGGATGTATTGACTGGCTTAATGATGCTGGTATTGTCCTTCTCTGTTATTGCCTGAATTACCCGTCTCTCCCTTTGCGCGGGAATTATGATGAAAGCAAGTATAAGATTTACTATCATGACAATGGTCTGCTGATAGCCAGTCTTGATGAAGGGGCTAGCCTCGACCTGCGCCGCAATCAAAATCTTGGCGTTTTCAAAGGCGCTATCTATGAAAACATGATAGCGGAGGCATTTATCAAATCTGGCCTTCCCCTTTACTATTACAAGGCAGAAGACTCCCAACTTGAAATTGATTTCCTCATCCGTGACGCACAAAGCCTCATTCCTGTAGAAGTCAAGGCAAAGAAAGGCGCAACAGCCTCAATGAACCTGTTGCTTTCGAACAAGGACAGATTCCCCGATGTCCAATATGGCATCAAACTTTGCGGCAACAATCTCGGTTTTAACGGGAAAATCTACACAATTCCCTCGTTTTGCGCCTTCCTTCTGAAAAAATGGCTCATGCAGAAAAACGGAGAAGAATTACCAGGACAGGCACGTCTAGGGCTACGCAAGAGAAACAAGTGTCTGTATGGCGGCTTTCTG
>JAGCTA010000514.1 GCA_017963875.1 Victivallales bacterium
GCAATGGTGTGCATCAGAGGACCGCCCTGAATGCCTTGGAAAATCGCTGAATTGATTTTCTTGATGTATTCGGCTTTGCCGAGAATCAACCCGCCGCGAGGCCCGCGAAGCGTTTTGTGCGTCGTGGTCGTGACAATGTCACAATATGGCACTGGGCTTGGATGAACGCCTGCTGCGACGAGACCTGCGATGTGTGCCATGTCAACCATCAGCAATGAACCGACTTCGTCAGCGATTTCGCGCAACCGTTTGAAATCAATGATTCGCGGATAGGCACTTGCTCCCGCCAGAATCAACTTCGGCTTGTGTTCACGCGCCAATTGGGCGATTTCATCATAGTCAAGCATTTCTGTTTCACGGCTGACGCCATAGCCGACAAAATTGTATGTGCGGCCAGAGAAATTGACATTGTGCCCATGTGTCAGGTGTCCGCCATGGGCAAGGCTCATGGCAAGAACCGTGTCCCCTGGCTGAATAAGGGCGCAGTAGGCACCCATGTTGGCCTGACTTCCTGAATGAGGCTGGACATTGGCGGCCTCGGCACCGAACAATGCGCAGGCGCGGTCAATTGCCAATTGTTCAATTTCATCGACATGGACGCAACCGCTGTAATAGCGTTTGCCAGGATAACCCTCAGCATACTTGTTGGTCAGGATGGAGCCGTTTGCCGCACGGACGGCACAACTGGCAAAATTCTCGCTGGCGATGAGTTCAAGGCCACGTTCCTGACGGGAGCGTTCACGGTCGATGATGGCGGCGATTTCTGGGTCGGCTTTGCGAAGGGCCGATGTATCGTCGTAGGTGAGCGTTTCCATTTTTGTCAGGCGGCGTGTATGGCGTTCCTCATGGCTGTATGGCGTTGAAAACCATGCGTCTAAAATGGCCTTGACATCGTCGAGGGATTTTCCGTCTCCTCCCGTGACCAGAATGTTCGAGTTGTTATGCTGACGCGATGCAATGGCCGCCTTGGCGGTAAATACAAGTGCGGCGCGGAGACCGTGAAAACGGTTGGCGGCCATGGACATGCCAATGCCGCTACGGCAGATCAATATGCCGCAAGTCGCCTTTCCTTCGCGGATTGCCTTGGAGACTTTAACTGCATAATCCGTATAGTCGTCATTTGGATCCAATGAATGAGGACCGCAATCAACAACTCTTTTCCCACCATCGGTAAGATATTTGACCAACATATCCTTGAGTTCAAGTCCGCCATGATCACTACCGATGGCGACGATACAGCCATTGGGGTCGCTCTGCCAATCACTCATTTCACTAGACATTGTTTTTGCTTCCTTATGCCAATATTGTAAACGGTTCCGCGTCAACGCGACGCTTTTTATCACATTTCTTTAATTTAATGCCAAAAACATTAAAAACAATCCATTGTGGCAAGTTTGACTGCCATGAAAAATGTGGTGTCCTCGTGTTTTATTATCCATTTTATAATAAAACGGTTGATTTTTCAGTTCGAGAATGACTTGCCAACGGCGGTTTGAAAAGTATGTTAATCGAAAAGTCCATCAGACTTAACAACAATAATCAAGAAGGCAATGAACCATGGCTGAAGAAACAAAAACAGAACTGTTTGGCGGAAAACATCTTAAACTTGGTATTTGGGGATTGGGCAGAGGGTCTTCGTTTATTGCGTCAGCACGGGCTTTGGGCATTGATATTACAGCGGGATGCGATATGAGTCCCGCAATGCGGAAACGCTTCAAGGAAATCTGCCCAGAGGCGGAGGTCGTTGCGGACGAGGATGAATTCTTCAAGTTGGATTTTGACGCAGTGCTCATAGCGACATTTTTTCCAGACCATGCCAAGCACGCGATGAAGGCGTTGAAGGCAGGAAAGCACGTATTGTGCGAAGTGACGAGTTTCCTGACGCCTGCGCAAGGCGTTGAACTCGTCGAGGCGGTCGAGGCGTCTGGATTGGTGTACAATCTTGCTGAGAACTACCCATTCGACAAGAAGAACCTGTATTTGGCGAAACTCTACCGCGAGGGCTTTTTCGGTGAACTGGAATATGCGGAATTCGAGTATATCCACGGTGGAACGAATGCCTGCTTGAACACGCAGGACACGCTTCCAGGCAATCGCCTCCACCATTGGCGCGGCTGGCTGAACTATCACTATTACTGCACACATTCCCTCGGTCCTGCGATGGTCATTACAGGGCTGAGGCCAGAAAAGGTTGTCGCGTTTCCGACGGACGTGTTGTACGAGGGTGCCGTCCATGCCAAGGGGCGAAAAGTTGACGGCATCATGCCGAACCTGTGTGCGATGTGCCCTGAGTTGATTTACATGAGCAACGGCGGAATCGTACGGAACCTGATGGGAGGGACGTCTGCGGATGGTCGGAACCTGAGGTTCTTTGGAACGCGCGCTGCAGCGGAATCATATCCATCCTTGATGCTGAAGGTCGGTGCCATGGGAAGTGCCCAGGGGATTCACGTCGAACCAGATTGGCCAGATTTGGGCGAGGTCGCCGAAAAGGCAGGACATGGTGGCGGTGATTTCTGGGAACTCTATTATTTCGCGCGAGAAATACTCATGGGCGAAAAGGCACCATGGAATATATATGCCGCGTCAGACGTGACGCTGGCTGGCATTCAGGCGCTTCGCAGTGCTGTCGCTGAGGGGCAGCCGATGGAAGTTCCAGATTTCCGAAAGAAAGAAGTCCGCGACCGTTACCGCAATGACAACTGGGTTCAGAAGCATATTGATCCAGATCGCATCTTCCCTGATGACCAGAATCTGGAAATCACGAAGAATTTCTGCGACTATTATGGTGCCGCGATGCCATACGTAAAACTGCTTCGTGTCGTGCTTGACGCCATGAAAGTCTATGGCGTTACCAAGGCAGAGGACAAGATCAACACGATTAACCTCGTCAAGGATTTGCGTGGCAAGTTGCCAGAGGCAAAAGAGGCACTGGCTAAGTTGCGTTCAATTTATGAGGCATATCCAGAATCGCAGGGTGGAATCGCCATTAAGGAGAAACTCGAAGTCTGTGAGGCTTCACGCTTGGATGACCTGGATTCCTTTGATAATTTCCTGAAGGACTTCCTGCTGAACGCGTAAAGACAATTCTGTTGTTTGGGTTGCTTGAAATCGTCATCACGAGACTTTTGAGCAACCCATTCTTTATTTTTAAAGGCCGAGTAAGGGTATGGAAACGCTGATTACGCGAATGATGGTTGCGGGATTGCATCAAATTCCTTTTGGGATTTTGAGTTTGCAACGCATAAGTCATAGTTGTTTTGGAGATTAAGCCAAAACTCAGGACCTGTTCCAAAATATTTTCCCAGACGAATTGCCGTGTCGGCGGAAATAGACCTGATTCCCTTAACAATGGCATTGATTCTCGGTGCTGGTACATGGATGTCCATTGCGAGTTTGTTCTGGCTGATGTTCATCGGCTTTAGAAATTCCTCCATTAGAATTTCTCCAGGATGAATCAGATTAATTGTTCGTGCCATGTTTTAGCCTCCTTAATGATAGTCAACGATTGCGACATCATTTCAATTTCAGCGATTATTGTCTCCTCTTTGTCTCTTCAAACTCGTCCAGTAAATTCGCAAGACGTAACCGTTTAGTTTCAAGTACATTCTGATCTTCAGTGAATTCCTTGAGGGATTTGACAAGTGACGGCTCGATCTGTACCTCGGCGGTTGCGCGCGCACGCCATTCGGCAGACATGTTGGTAGAATTGGCAAGGGCTTTCTCAAGCAATTGGAAATAGAGGGCATCCTCCATGCCGTCGCGCAGGAGTTTGAGGCGAAGAGAAGGGAGAATCTGCTTTTCGCCTGGGTAGAAGAGGAGGCCGTCACCGTTGAAGAGACAGAACGAGTTGCCAGTCCAGTTGGTGCAGGGGGCGTTCTTCATCGGCGTGTTGCGTCGCGGCGCGGCACCAATGGTTCCTTCGCGCCAGCGGGTGACGGCGTAGTAGAGGAAACCGTCGGGTTTGTATTTCTGATACATCATGCCGAGGATGAGCCGCGCCTGGATGCCA
>JAGCTA010000515.1 GCA_017963875.1 Victivallales bacterium
ACGGGCATATCTCCAAAGGCCGTGACGAACTTCTTCAGAAGCGCGGCCCCCGTTGGCGTGCATAGTTCCCCCGCAATCTCGCCGCCATAAATCGGGACATCCCGTAGAATAAACGCAGTCGCGGGAGCGGGGACTGGAAGTATGCCGTGCGCACAGTGAACATGTCCGCTTCCCACATGGACTGGAGATGCGATGACTTTGGAGACCTCAAGCATCTCCATTAGCACACAAACCGCAGTCACATCTGCAATGGCATCCAAAGTCCCGACTTCGTGGAAATGGACATCTGTCACAGGAACGCCGTGAGCATGACTCTCTGCCTCTGCTATCAGTCCATACACATCCAGAATATTCCTGTGAACCTGCTCCGACAATGGAAGGCTCTCCACGATTCCCCTGATTTCATCCATGCCATGATGAGAGTGATGATGCTCATGCTCATGCTCATGCTCGTGGTCATGGTCGTGCTCATGCCCATGGTCGTGGTCGTGCACGTGCTCAAGCTCATGCTCGTGATCATGAACGTGAACATGCATGACAGCATCTTCCTCTTCGTCGCCGATAAGCACCTTGATATGCGTGCCTTCGATTCCGCATTTTGTCACCTTTTCCGCGATCATTCGCATTTGCGGAATCCCCAGGGAATTCATCTTGTCAAGAAAGGCCTCTTTGTCATCAAGAAGTTCATACAAAGCCGCCGTCAGCATATCTCCAGCGGCCCCCAGTCCACAATCAAGATTTAGAATTCTCATTGTTTCGCCTCCACATGATTGATCATATTGGCCAGATACCCCGCGCCAAACCCATTGTCAATATTGACGACTGACACGCCGCTAGCGCAAGAATTCAGCATTGAAAGAAGTGCGGAAAGTCCGTGCAGGGAAGCACCGTACCCGACGCTTGTCGGCACGGCGATGACTGGACAATCGGCTAGACCGCCAATGACACTGGCCAAAGCCCCCTCCATTCCTGCAATTGCAATGATGACCGATGCGCCCATAATATCATCCAGATGAGCCAACAGCCGATGCAGGCCAGACACGCCGACATCATAAAGCCGTGTCACGCTGTTGCCAAGCAATTCAGCAGTAATGGCGGCCTCCTCCGCGACTGGCATATCGCTTGTACCGCCTGTCGCCACGACGATACGCCCAATACCATCGGTTTTCGGCATGTCCCCCAAGAAACCAATCCGAGCCATCTTATAATATTTCATCTGAAAACGTTGCGAAATGCAATCCGCCTTCTCTTCAGACAGACGAGTAATCAAAATGCTTGCCTGCCCATTTCGCCTCATCGTTTCGGCAATGCCGACAATCTGCTCAACGCTTTTGCCTTCCCCGTAAATGACTTCAGCCGTTCCCTGCCGTGCTTTCCGATGCAAATCGACTTTGGCAAAATCCAAATCTTCAAAAGGCTTCTTCTTTATCTTTAAGATTGCATCATTGACAGAAATCTCGCCTGTCTTGACTCCCTCAAGCAGTTTTCTGAGTTCATTGTTCATTTCTTGTCTCCAAATCCAGAAGCACCGCCTGATATTCGCGTTTCAGATTTTCAACAATCTCTTCCCGCTGTTGCAGCAAAAGCGGCAGTTGACTCGCTGTTATTTGAATTTTCGCATTTTCCCCCATGGTGCGGACGCGAAAATCATTGAAACCTAGTCCACGCAGATAATCCTCTGCCCACTCCGTCCTTTGGAGAACATGCTCATTCAATGGCTGTCCCGTTGGAATCCTCGTCGCCAAACAGGCGTATGATGGCTTGTTCCAAGTAAAAAGGCCCGCGTCCCTAGATAATGAACGGATTTCTGATTTGATCAAGCCACAAGTACGCAACGGCGATTTCACGGCAAGTTCCTGCAAGGCAACCATTCCTGGCCGATCCCCCGCGTCATCCGAAGCATTGGTTCCATCCAAAAGGACTTTAAAACCATCCTTGAACGCTTGTTCACGAATTGCCGTAAACAGGAGTTTCTTGCAGTGATAGCAACGCAACGATGTATTGGCCGTTATTTTTTCCTCGGCCAGCGGAGTCGCATGTATTATTTTCAAGTCCGCATTCAGGTCTTTTGCAAGGCGAAAGGCATCATCCAGTTCAAACTGTGGCTGAAATGCTGATTTCACCATGTACGCCCTCACCCTTTTAGCATTATGGAGGGCCGCGTAAAGCAGGAAGGCCGAATCGACACCGCTGGAGAAAGCAATGGCAACCTCTGGATTCTCACTAAAGAATCCACAAAGTTGTTTTACCTTCTCCAGCAACAGATCATCCATTATTGGCAATTACTTGCTTGCCAAAGCGGCCTTGACTACGCCCTGTGGATCTTTCCACAGCAAAGCCACAACCCAGATGACCATGGCAAGCGCAATAACCGAAAAACCAAGATAAGTGTCATTCAGCATATCGGCCGCGGACGGCGTAAAATATTCCGCTCCAATTTCGCGATACTCGAAAATGGCATCGACCAGCCACATCAGCGCTGCTCCCCAGAACATCCAGCACAAAGGCCCCATCATCAGTTTTTTTCTATTGTCGTTCGCATACCAGACAATCGTGGAAACAACAGCAGCAAAAACAGTCAGCAATAGCGTCATTTTTCAAACTCCAGACTTTATTTAGGCACTCTTTTGCCCGATGTCCAAATGCAAAAACATTCGGCGAGACATCGGGCGACGGAAGCAATTCGATTGATGATGTCAATTGGCTTTTTCAGCCAACTGCGCAGAATTCTCCGCATTCTTTTCCTTGATGGTGCTAATTGCAACCATGCCTCCCCAGACAATGGTAACAAGAAGAGCCATTCCCACGCCGTTAGTGGCCATTTCCTGAAGCATCTCAGCGGTCTCGCCATTCTTCACAGCCGTCAGGAAGGGGAAATTGGGAGTAATTTCACCATGCCAGATATGTTCAAAAGCAAGCAGAGCGGAACCGCCCCAAAGCAACTTGTTCAGCCAGCCAAGTTTCTTCGAAAACTTGGTCTTCCCATTGTCTTCCTTGGACTCCTTCGACGCCATCACTTTAGCAATGATCGTTGTAACAATCGCTTCTCCAACTGGAACCGTAAAACACGCCATAAGTCAACTCCTTGTGTTAATTATGTTTATTCGTAAGGGGAAATACGTCAACGCTGTCATATAATTTAAATTTCCAAATTCGTATGTCAAAAGACTGACTGAATTTAGTTATTTCAGACTTTGATTAGGCATCGGCCTGCGGGGCTTCCGCCTCCGTAGTTTTCTTCATTTTCCCCAAATACTCAGGCAGGTCAAGCCCCGCCATTTGTGCAACATCATGCAGTGGCGGAAGGCTTTGCATCATTCCAGAAAGGAAATTCGCTGTCGCGGTCTTGCCTTCGGCTGAATTACCGCCATCCCAAACCGTGACCTTGTCGATCTTGATATTCTTAATCGCCTCGGTCTGAAGTGCAACCAATTCCTGAAGTTTCTCAATGATAAGCATCTGTGACGCAGAATCAGCATTGTCGTTGCATGCTTCGATAATCTTCTGGAAACCTTGTCCCTTGGCTTGAAGCAACTCAAAGTTACCTTTTGCCTCTGCTTGCAGTTTCGCAAATACGGCATCCGCCTGACCTTGCGCCTCAAGGCGAATCTTTTCCGCCTGCGCGGACGCAGCGATTTCAATCTGCTGCTTCTGAATCTCCGCTGGAACGATGACTTCCGCATGTTGACGTTCAGCCTCCATGACGGCACGCGCCTTCTGCGCTTCCGCCTCCGCATCATACTGAGCCTGTTCAATACGTGCCTCTGCAACTGCCTTCGCCGCCTCGGTACGCCTGAAAGCCTCGGCCTCGGCCTCTGAACGCTCAGCGTTGGACTTCGCAATCTCTATGGATGCCAAGTTTTCACCCTTGGTCGCATTTGCATCCGCCTGTTTGATGGCGATTCGGCGTTCCTGATCCGCTTCGGCTTCACC
>JAGCTA010000516.1 GCA_017963875.1 Victivallales bacterium
CTGATGATCCCGAACATGTATAAAATCGCTGGCGAAATGTTGCCGACAGTCTTCCACGTGACTGCGCGTTCACTCGCCTGCCAGTCGCTCGCCATTTTCGGCGACCACTCCGATGTCATGGCCTGCCGCAATACAGGCTTCGCAATGCTAGCCGCGAACTCCGTCCAGGAAGAAATGGACATGGCGCTCGTCGCACATCTTTCCACCTATGCGGCGAAAGTCCCGTTCCTCCAGTTCTTCGATGGTTTCCGTACATCGCACGAAGTTCACAAATACGAGGAAATTCCGTATGATGAAATCGCCAAATTGGTTGATACCAAGGCGATTGAAGAGTTCCGCGCACGCAGCCTCCGTCCAGAAAAGCCTGTGACCAAAGTCGGTGCGCAGAATGGCGATGTTTATTTCCAGGGCCGTGAAACCGTCAACAAGTACTATGATGCCGTCGGCGACATCGTTCAGGCGAAGATGGACGCGGTTGCGAAAGTGACTGGCCGCCAGTACCACTTGTTCGACTATGTCGGCGCGCCCGACGCGACAGATGTCATTGTCTGCATCGGCTCTGGCTGCGAAGCCATCGAAGAGACCATTGATTATCTGAACGCGACACGCGGCACCAAGTACGGTCTGGTCAAAGTCCGCCTGTACCGTCCATTCTATGCGGACAAGTTCCTTGCGGCTCTGCCGAAGAGCGTCAAGCGCATTGCAGTTCTCGACCGCACCAAGGAGCCAGGCGCAATTGGCGAACCACTCTATATGGATGTCAAAGTCGCGGTCAATGACCCAGCCATCACTATTATTGGTGGCCGCTATGGTCTGTCCTCCAAGGACTTCACGCCATCCATGATTCTTGCCGTCTATAAGCATCTTGAGAAGGGCGGCTTCCACGGCTTCACCGTCGGTATCGACGACGATGTGACCAACAAGTCCCTCAAGATTGACGAGCACATCACGACGGAGCCTGCGGGTACGACGGCGTGCATGTTCTACGGCCTCGGCGGTGACGGTACCGTCGGCGCGAACAAGACGACCATCAAGGTCATCGGCCACCTGACCAACAAGGACGCTCAAGCGTATTTCGCCTACGATTCAAAGAAGTCCTTCGGTCTGACCTGCTCGCATCTGCGCTTCTCGGACAGCCCCATCAAATCCACCTATCTCATCACCAGCCCCGACCTGGTCTCCTGCTCCTGCGCCGCCTATATCGGCCGCTATGACTTGCTGAAGGGCTTGAAGAAAGGCGGTACGTTCCTGCTGAACAGCCATTACAGCAACGACGAGGTCTTCGAGCACCTGACCCGCGACATGCAGGAATATATCATCAACAACAACATCAAGTTCTACAATGTGAACGCCGAGCAGATCGTCAAGACGAAACCTGGCCTCCGCGGCAAAGGCGCGAATACCGTCATGATGGTCGCCTATTTCAAAGTCTCTGGCATTGTTCCGTTCGAAGACGCTGCCAAGGAAATGAAGATGTTGAACGCCAAGACTTTCGCCAAGAAGGGACAGGCGGTTATCGACATGAACAACGAACTGGTTGACGCAGCCGCTGATGCCTGTGTTCAGGTGAAGGTTCCTGCCAGCCTCGATGGTGTCAAGCACGCAGACATGCTGAAACTCATCCCAGATGACGCAGACGACTTCGCCAAGAAGATCATCGAGCCATCAATGCGCAACAACGGCGATTCCATCCCAGTTTCCGCGATGTCACTTGATGGTACGTTGCCGACGGGCACCGCCGCCCTTGAAAAGCGCGGTTTCGCCCCGAAGGTTCCGAAGTGGAATGCAGCAACGTGTATCCAGTGCGGTGTCTGCGCCTCCTCCTGCCCCCACGCCGCCATTCGTACCAAACTGTTCAAGGCCGATGCGCTCGCATCAGCACCTGCCAGTTTCACGGTGAAAGATCCGATGCCGAAGGCCGAAGGTCTGAAGTTCAAGGTCCAGGTTTATATTGAAGACTGCATGGGTTGCGGCGTTTGCCTCGACCAGTGCCTTGTCAATCAGAAAGCCATCAAGGATGGCAAGCCAGAGAATGCCGCGCTTACTTGGTCCACGCTGGAAGCCGAACGCGCCGCTGGCGAAAACGCCAACGAGGCATTCTTCACCGCCGCTGAGGACAATATCCTCGGTGCCAACAAACCCACGACACTCAAGGGCGCGATGCTCCGCACGCCGCTCTTCGAGTTCTCGGGTGCCTGCGCAGGTTGCGGCGAAACGCCATACGTCAAACTCGTCAGCCAACTCTTCGGCGAGAACATGGTCGTTGCCAACGCGACGGGATGTTCCTCCATCTATTCGGGCACGTTCCCGACGATTCCGTATGCCAAGGCGAAGAACGGCCGCGGCCCCGCATGGGCGAATTCGCTGTTCGAGGACAATGCGGAATTCGGTCTTGGCATGCGTTACGCCATCGACTCCAACCGCGTTACCCTGAAGGATTACTGCGGCAAACTGCTTGAAAACGAGAAGACGCCTGAAGACCTGAAGGCCGCCATCAATGCGGCGCTGGCCTATTGGGACAACAGCAAGTGCGCAGAGGCGATTGACGCGCAGAACGCCGTCAAGGCAGCGCTTGCCAAGTACGCAGGCTGCGGCTGCCCGATTGTCGCAAAGGTCGCTGAATTGCAGGAGTACTTTCCTGACAAGTCCGTGTGGATTATCGGTGGTGACGGCTGGGCGAACGACATCGGCTACGGCGGTATCGACCACGTTGTCGCTCAGAACAAGAACGTCAACATCCTTGTTCTGGATACCGAAGTTTACTCCAACACGGGTGGACAGGCATCCAAGTCCACGCCGACTGCTGCTGTTGCCAAGTTCGCGGCGGGTGGAAAAAAGACCTACAAGAAGAACATGGGCTTCATGTGCATGAGTTACGGCTATGTGTATGTCGCCAGTGTCGCTCTCGGTTATGACCGTGCGCAGACGCTGAAGGCCTTCCAGGAGGCCGAGGCATACGATGGTCCGTCCATCATTTTCGCATACGCTCCATGTATCGCGCATACAATCGACATGAGCAAGACGCAGACCGAGCAGAAGCGTGCCGTTGAAGCAGGGTATTATCCTGTGTATCGCTTCAACCCAGCCGCCGAGAAGCGTTTCAGTTGGGATGTCAAGGCTGAGGCCAATGGTCAGTTCCAGGACTTCCTCCAAGGCGAAGGCCGTTATAAACTGTTGCTCAAGGCCAATCCAAAGCAGGCTGAAGCACTCTTCAAGCAGGCTGAGGAAGATGCCTCCAAGCGTATGGAATTCATCAAGACGGTTGGCGACATGATGTAATTTCCTGCTTCTCTCAGGCACGTCATGGTTTCATGCCGTGCCTGAGGAAGCCGAAATTATGGCTAAAGCGAAAAAAATAACTTCTGGTGGCTTGACAAGTTCTGTTGGTGGTGTAGATTAATAGACGTGACAGGACACAGCCTTGAACGCAATGGTTCCGTGCCTCCGCGCGGTTCCATGTTTTTTTTGCCCCTGAACACGGGATGGGCTTTGTTGCCCGTCCCCGATGCTCTTTGGAAACCAAGCAGCGCAATATGATGCGATTGACAACAATTAAGCATCCGGTC
>JAGCTA010000517.1 GCA_017963875.1 Victivallales bacterium
ACTGATATTTGACCCCTTCGGGGTCTTTTCACATTCTCATTGTCCCATGCAATTATAGGCACTCGTGGGAAAAAGAGCGTTTGAGAATTGAATAATCTTGTCCAAATCTCTTATTTTTATATCGATTTGGACAAGATTAAATCGAAAATCGTCCAAATGTATATTGAAAAACAAGATTTGGACGATATTTTATAAAAATAGCAATTAAAATCTCAAAGGGGACAAGACATAAAAAGAGAATTGTCAATCATGGAAAAACTCATAGGCAGAACGCGGGAATGTGACGAATTGAGGCGGGTTGTGGAATCCGCTCGTTCGGAGTTTGTGGTGATATACGGGCGGCGACGTGTCGGCAAGACATTTCTCGTTCGGAGTTTCTTCAGTGGAAACTATGATTTCCATTATGTCGGGGCCCATAACATGAAGACTCGGCAGCAACTTCAGAATTTTCGCAAGGAACTAATTAGATACAGTGGCAATACGTCATTGCCCGAGCTCGAGTCTTGGATGGATGCGTTTGAGCATCTGGAGTCCTATCTTGAAGGTCTTGACAGTTCAAGGCGCAAGGTGATTTTCATGGATGAAATGCCATGGATTGATGCCAAACACAGTGATTTCATCATGGCGCTTGAATACTTTTGGAACAGTTGGGTATCGAATCGAGACGACATCGTTTTCATAGCCTGTGGAAGCGCGACGTCATGGATGGCGGACAAACTCATTGAGAACCAGGGGGGGCTTCATAACCGCATCACGCGGCAGATATATCTTCGTCCATTTACGCTTCATGAATGCCAGGAGTATCTTCAGGCCAAAGGCATTGACTGGGATATGCGGCAGGTTATGCAATGTTACATGATATTAGGCGGCGTGCCCTTTTACTGGAGTCTTTTAGAGCCTCAATTGAGCCTTCCACAAAATATCGACCGTCTATGTTTCAGGCGTGACGGCATTTTGGCGAATGAATTCGACGAACTGTACAACGCGCTTTTCAGCAATGCAGGCCGATATATTTCAATTGTGCGTGCACTTGCAGACAAGCACAGCGGCATGACAAGGGATGAATTGTCACATTCGACTTCCATTTCAGGGGGAAATCTATCGAAGATTCTAAGAAATCTGGAAAGATGTGACTTTATTTCATCCTATTCGCAATTCGGCAACAAGTCAAAGTTGCTAATTTATCGTCTAAGTGATTTCTATACGATATTTTATCTCAAGTTCATGAATGATGCAAGAACATACGATGAAGACTTCTGGTCGCATCATTTCATGGACAGCAGTGTTGCCGTCTGGCAGGGGTACAGTTTTGAACTAGTTTGCATGGCGCATCTCCAACAAATTAAGAAGGCGCTGGGGATATCTGGAATATCGACGAAAGTCTCGTCATGGAGATACGTACCACGGGAATCAGCAAACAATGATTTGCCTTCCAAAGGAGCACAAATTGACATGCTCATTTCCCGTGCGGATAAAATCATCCATCTTTGCGAAATCAAGTTTTCGCAGGGGGCGTTTGCAATCTCAGCAGAGTACAGACGCCACCTGGATGAGCGAATGGAGATATTCAGGCAAGTCACAGGAGTAAGGCATGGGCTTGTGCACACGTTCATAACCCCAGAAGGCCTTGCCAAAAACATGCACAGTTCAAATGTTCACAGCGAAGTGACAGCCAGAGACTTGTTCACTGAATAAAGTTGTGTACTGTCTCAGTTTCCATGCCGATGGCAGAGAGTTCCATGCGGTCATGGTAGAGTGTGACAATGGAGGCTGTTGGCTGCTCCGTCTCGCAGTTTCCCATGACGCATTTGTGGAGTACGCCGTTTCTGACAACGCAGCCGCCTGCGTGTTCATGACCCGCAAGCCAGGCGACGACATTCGGATGGTTGTCGATGAACTGGAGCATCTCTTCGTGGTTCCAGGCGACAGTGTCAGGGCAGGCGGCTTCAGGGAGAATCGGTATGTGCGTAAGGATGATTGCACGCTGTCCATGGGCAGAGGCATCTGTCAGGAGGCGATGCAGCCATTCGATGCGTTCAGGCGAGAGTTGGCCGTTGAAGTCCCATTTCCTTGGGTTGGCGTTAAGCAGTTTTTTCGCCCTCTGCAGTCTATCGGAGCCAGGCGGCGAAAAGATGGATTCATCCATGGAATCCAAGTCGATGAAACGGAAATCGCCGATGGAGAAATCATAGAAAAAACTGTCGATGCCACAGAGTCGAGCGGCTTGCGCAGTCGTCAACTTGACCAGGTCATGGTTTCCAATGGTGTGCCTAACTGTGTGTCGGCAACGGCTGAAGACATCAAGCATCAGCGGAAATTCGCCGTCCGCATCGCCGTTGACGAGGTCGCCGAGGTTGAAGACGAAATCAATGTCTGGAATATCGTTGAGGATGTTGACCAGTGACGCAAGGTGGTCTTTGCCACGGCGGTAGTTGCGGCCATATTTTGTGTCAGAATCGGCGTACTGCGTGTCGGCGACGAGGGCGAAACGGGCAATGGGGGAATTGATGTCCATGGTTGATGCGTCAAGGGGTGATTCGTGTGACCCAGATGGAGTTGTCGCTGCCGAAACTCATGCAACGGCGGAAATTCCATGGATCAGGCGCTGTGGTCTGCATCCATTCGGCGGCGATGACGAATGCCTCGTCCTGCGAGCGTTGGCAACATGTGTAATTGCCGAGCCGTGCGCCGCGCTCTGGAACCGCAATTTGCTCCGTCGCACGGATGACACGGAGTTTTTCGGTATCAACTTCCGCGAAGAAAAGCGGTGCGCGGTGGCGGAATACGTGGTCGTTGTTGGCACCTGGGCGGTTATAGACGAGGTAGAGTTTTCCCTGCATGGTGAACCAGTGCTGCTGCGTGCAGTAGGTGCCGAGCGGCGTCCCGTCGTCGAACAGCCATTCAATATAGGGGTCATAATGGAGGCCGTCATCGGAGACCGTGACGTATGATGATGCGTCATTGCGGAGGCAAAGGTAGAATCGTCCGTCATGGGCGATGACGGACGGCTCGCAGAGCCCGCGGCCAGAACTGTGTTCGAGCATGTTGCCGAATTCAATGAGTTTCAGTTGCTCGCCATCGAATGAGCAATGGAGGACAAGCGAGCCATAGAGGTCCGATTTCTTAACGGGAACGCCATTTTCAGCGGCTGTATAAACGGGGATTAGCAACGTTCCGTCAGGTAGTTCGACGGACTGGCCAGAGCCGTTGCCGCAGTTGTAGAAAGGCTCTGGCATATCGAGGAACTGGTATGGCGACCAGTCGCCAGCGGCCTCGTCGAAAACGCTCCAGGCAGTGAATCGTGGGTGCAACTCGTGAACATGGTTGTCGTTCCTATAGCAAACCGAATGGCCGAGCAGGAGGAACTTCTTCGTGGCGTGGTGGTACATCGGTGTTGCGTCGCAGACGGCGATTTCCATCCCGTCTTTCCATGGTCTTCGAGCGAGGTTGTGACTTGGGGTAATCGGCGACCATGGCGCATCAATTGATGGTCGTGAGAGCATTTCAAGGCCTGAGAAAATATCGCTTCCTGTGAGGCGGAGTTTCTGCGTCGTCATAAGCATCCGTCCGTCTGGCGCGATGCCTGCGCGCGCATGGACATAGCAGTAGCCCGTCGAACCGTCGAAGCCTGTGGAGATTGTTTGTCGTGTGATGTTCATGGGTGGAGTGTGGTAGTGTTTGGTTATTCGCTCCATTTCACATGAGGGTAGGTTCGACCTCTTCGAGGTCGAAATCCTTTTGGGGTGGCTTCCCCCAGGTTTCGCTTCGCTCAACCTGGGGTTACTGATATTTGACCCCTTCGGGGTCTTTTCACAGTCACCTTGGGCTACTGATATTTGACTCCTTCGGGGTCTTTGCACAGTCGCCTTAGGCTATGCAAAGACCGATTTCCATGGGGAATAGAGCTTTGTTATTATACGTATCGGAACACGAGTGGGTGAAGTGGAATGAGTTGTTGTAAGATGCGGATGCCGTGAGGTGTTTTTACTACTTGGACTGCCTGCCAGGTTCCCTCAGGCGTCAGCATTTGGAGGTTGTCGGGGAGGTGTGTGCCTGCCAGCGGAATGTCATCAAGTATGTCGTTGGAGCAGTTGCAGACATAGAATACATCGCCAGCGGCGGACGTTCCTTTCTGGATAATGATGCGCTGGTCGCCGTCATAGAAAAGCGGGAGTTCGTTGAATTGTTCGAGGAGTATCCGCAACTGCAATTTGCGTGTTTCATTAAGTAGGAAGAAGGAATTGAGGCTGTATCCCCTGATATATGCGCCGAATGTGACGACAGTGCCGCCAAGGCGATTGCGGAAGCGGATGGCACCTGGCCCGATTGCCTTGCGCTCTGGGTCAAGCACCCATCCTTTATGATAATAGTTGGAAAGGATTTCCGCGTCAGGACGGACGTTTTGGAACACGTTGGCGAGCGGTGAGCCTGTGATGACGTGTGTTGTTCCGTCAGGCGTGGTGAATTCCTCGCAGGAGACTTTTTCCTCTGGTTTTGGAACGGCATCGTATCCAATGAGGTCGGAGAAGCCGCGCCTTGCGATGGCATCCCCCGCAAGACCGTCCAGAATGACTTTTCCTTTGAGAATCTCAAGAAGTTGCACGTCTGAGAACAGGTTTATCACGGAGTTTCCTGCGATCATGGAGGGGCCGTGGTCGGGGAGGTCGTATCTAAAAGGAAGGCCAAGGCGTGAGAACACGGCGGCACCCCAGTTCAGATGTGCGTCGTCCAGACGCTTTTCTGGAGCGGGAACGGGGACGCTGAAGCCCTGCCATGAGACATTCAGGTCACGGATGGCCTGATACATTCCAGCGTATGTTGACAATGTCTTGCGATAGGCTGTGCCGGAAGACGGCTCATAGTCTGAAAGGCGGGATATCCATAGTTTTGCGCCTGCATATCCTTGGAGCAAAGCCAGCGTGATGTTGGCGTGCATGATGGCACAGTCGGTGGAATAGCGGTTCTGAGGGCAGGTGTCCGCTTCGGTCAGGACGTTGTATGTGGCGGGCAGGGCAAGTTTCTGGACGCATGTCGAGTACAGCCAGTCGCCGAAGTCCGCTGGATTGTTGCGAAGATAAAGTCCGTTGTTAATCCGAACGACGATTTCCTGTCCAGGCGCGGCGAGTGTCTCTGCGATGGCTTGTGCGTGGTGGAGGTCATACGCGCAGGCGCAGAATGTGCATGGCATGGCTGGATTGGACTCGTCGATGGCCCGTCGAATGACCTTCGCAAGTTCCACGAGCGTGTCCCTTTGGAAATCATCGAATTTCTTTTGAAGCGCAGCATCGTTTTGAAGTGCCTCTTTGAGGGATTCCGCCGTGAATTCCTTGCCAGTGAGTTGGTTGAATTGGGCGATGTGAAGTGGGCAGAAGCATCCGTTGCGCCCTGTAAGCATTCTGAAATCGTCATCAATCATGATGAAATCTGGGGCAAGGGAGGCGAGGTGCGCTATGGCATCATGCACATACGTCTGGAATCCTTTATCAAGCGGGCACATGATGTATAGGTATCGGAGGTCGTCTGCACGGCGGAAGTTCTGGAATGGTGCGCGCGAATCTGGCATCCAGCCATGGCCCATGGTCGCCTGGACGAGGATGCCCGCCTTCATCCCACGTGCCTTGAGCGCATCGCGGTATTTCACAAATGACGTCCCCAGCAGGCGTGCTTTGTCGTAGGGAGGCGTTCCTTCGGGGACCAGAGTGAATTTAAACGCGGTTTCGTCATAATCTCCTGTCTGGGACAGTTTCAGCAGGTCGTCGGCAACCTCATTGACATGGTTGTCAAACAATGGTGCAATGTTCACAAAGTGCAGTTTCATGTTTTGTTATTTCCCTTTGTTAGCGGTGAGCGAGGTCTTCTAGTTGGATGTAGCCGCCAGCGGTCCTGTTATAGATTGCCTTGTAATGGGCACCTTTGACGATGCGCTTTGAGGAAATCAATGGCGGCGCAGTATAGTCGCCTTGGACAGTGACGGTGATGTCATATTCGCCAGGGTCAAGGACAAAGGCCTCGCTGCCACTGTTTTCAATCGTGACCTGAACTGGGGACGGTCCATCGCAGTTGACAATCAGGGGGGAATTTGAGAAATTCGAGAGGTGGACGGACGCCTGTGGCTGCTGTGGAGTGAAGGAAATGGCAATGAATGCTCCTAGCCCTTTGTAATCAGATGTCTCCAGTGCCTTTTGTTCGACTTCCAGCCATGCGGCGTCCAATTCCTCTGGAGAATATTTTTTGTAAAGTTCCTTGTGTGCGATGGCGCGGACACGGAAATCATCATGTTTCAGGCAGTACCACAAATGCTCCGCTGGAGTTTTGAAATGCCTGGATGCCTTGAGGTAAATCAAGCGCGCCTCCAGGAAGGTGCTGAAGACCACGGCAGTGCCGATGGCCACGACCGCGACAATTCCCAGAATGCTTTGAGGCGATTTCAACGCCTTGGACAAACTACCCTGTTGCTGCCAGCGGGCGGAAATGCCTGACAGGACAAAGCCAGCAAAGGCGACGACACCGCAGACGAGGCAGAATTGCGTTGGAATCGGCTCGTCTGGCGTCATGAGGCATCGGATGACCGCCACCGCGATGGATGCCGCGATGAGAAGAATTCCAAGGCCTCTGCAACGTTCAGCAGCGGAGGGCTTGTTTGAGGAGGAAAGATACTCTGATTGCCATTCCATCGTCAAAAATCCACATGAAGATGATGGTTATTCGCCAATCTGGTTCTTTTCCACATAATCGAAACGCACCTGGGTCTTCCAGCGTTTGGCACCATCTTCGAGGCGCATGTCACGCACGAACCAGACGCCGTTCTTGTGGCGTTTGGCACCCTTGAGTTCAAGGAACCTGTCTAGCGACCCATCGGGATTTTTCCAGCGTGCCTCAATAGGGAAGCCCTGTCTTGCGTTGAAATGAACGAGGACAGAGGCTCCTTTCACCTGTGGATTGCGCAATTCAATGACGCGCAATCCATTGGAAGCGTCTGCGGGGGTTGTGGTCTCTCTAATGAAATCCCAGTAGAAGAATGCGAAAGAGAGGTCGTCTGGGCGGAGTCCGAAATCGAACAGTCCAGGTTTGGTTTCTGTTGGCGGCAATTCAAGGTCGAGTTTCGTCTGTGAGTCCTGCTTGCTGTACACCTGTTCGAGAATATACGTATTTTTCTCATTCAGAGTGATTTGTGTAATCATTTTCTTTTCGGAGAGGCGGATAGACAACCTGACCTCGCCCTTGACAAGCGGGGTATCGCCTCTTGCGTGAGTTATTCTGCCAGTGATGACACTCCATGCGTCAGAGCGCAGAGGGTCGCGTATGACGGAGAGGAACTGTTCAGGCGGAAGACTGGCCAGGTCAACGGCGTCTTCATCCGCATGAAGACCAGTGACGCAAAAGGCGAGGACAAGAGCGATAATAGAAATCAGACGATGTTTCATAGTGGTTTATTCTCCTTCGACCCCATCGGGGATGTAGTCTTTGTCGTTCAAAAGCAATACCTGGGCCAGTTTGATTCCGTCTTCACGATTCAGTACCTCCAGACGATGGCGTCCTGGAGTGAGTTTGCACGATTTCGGTGATTTCTGCCAGTGCCAGGCATTGTATGTCCCGTCATTTCCGACAGTATATGTCATGGTATCATCGTCCAGGCGGACATCGAGGGTGTTTCCGCATGAGCCGTCCCACAGGACATTGCACCAGACAAATGCCGTGGTTTCTCTTTTGACGACGAAATGGAAAACCGCGCCGCCATATTCAAGAGAGGGATTCTTGCCTGTCGGGGGGACTCCCGCATGGTCAGGGATTACCAGAAGTCCGTTGGGATAGTCGTCGCTGTCATCGTCTTCCT
>JAGCTA010000518.1 GCA_017963875.1 Victivallales bacterium
GTCCTTTGTCCTGCAAATCCATCAACTGCTCAACATGCTTGACAAAACCATCATACCGTTCGGGATGAGCCAAAACCAGCGGAATCCCACTCCGTTGCGCATTAAACAGGACATTGGCGGCAAACGCAATATCAATCGTGAAAGGAAGTTCCACCAGAAGAGGTCTGTCTGCATACTCAGGCACGCCACATCTGCACGCTGGCATATTCAAACCTGCTATTGACGAATGGCCATCCGCCAGATACTCCATTCCAGGCAGAAGTTCTATTGAAATGCCGTTTGCAGTCAGCACCTCGCGCAATTCCTTCATGCGCTGGTCGCGTTTTGCCAAAAGCGCCTCCAAACCAGCAGACAACCCATGGGGGGTGACCACGATATGGGTCACGCCGTCGGCGACCGCCTGACGTGCCATCTCCAAAGAATTCTCCATGGATTCGGAACCATCATCGATATCAGGCAAAATATGGCAATGGAAATCTATCATCATATTACAGCGTTATGGTTAGTCGATGAATTTGATCAACTTTTCTTCTCTTTTTTGCTTTGTTCCGATGAACCATAACCGTAGCCATATTTGCCATAACCGTACTTCCCATATCCATACTTGCTATATCCATACTTGCCGTAGCCATATTTGCCATAATGGGACTTTGGCACATCCGCGTTATTGGTAACAAAACCCGCAATCTGGATATTCAACTGCTTCAAGCGCTCGCACAATTGGATAAGAAGTGCCTTGGGCAGTCTGAAAAGTCGTGTCACAAGAAGCACTGGAACATGCTTTGCAATAATCAATGTGTCAGACACCATACCCAACGGCGGAGTATCAATAAAAGACATGTCATATTTTCCCTTGACCTCATCAAGGAGTTGAAGATATTTGGGGCTGCCGATCAATTCATTCGGATTCGGCGGCAATGGCCCCGCAACAGCAACATCAAGATTCAACTCCTCGATATGGATGATGATATCCTCCAGTTTGCAATCCCCGACAAGCACGTTGGACAAGCCTTTCTTCATGACATCGGCAGGCAGGAATTCCTCAAGGATCTTGTTGATACGCGGACGTCTCATATCGAAGTCCATAAGCAGAACTCGTTTGTTGTCACGTGCAAAACTTCTTGCCAAGTTAGTGATAGTAAAGGTCTTGCCTTCACCCATGACCGAAGACGACAACGCAATTATCTTCTGGTCACGCGTCCCAATGGACAGATTAAGACTCGTTCGGATATCTCGGAACACTTCGTCGATGGTCTCTGAGCCATTGCTCTTGAGCAACACATTCTCAGGCTCGCTGAACAACGGAATGCTACCAAAGAACGGCACGCCTGAACCGACGATCTGGACGACCTGCGAAACATCTGTCGCCTTCGTATTCAGAGTAACAAGCAGGATTGAAATCATCAATGCAACAGCAAGGCCACCCATGACAGACACGGCCAGGATTTTTGGCGGACGCGGGAAAAACGGCTCTTCGGCAATCTTGGCATCATTGATGACGGTAACAAAAAGGTCGCCCATCTTCGTGGCGTCGGCAATTTCCAGTTCACTCAGTCGATTGGTTATCATCGTAATCGTCGAATCAATTTTGGTACATGCGTTCTCACGCATTCTATAATCTGCCTCAATCTTATCCAACGCAACCAGTTGGGCATCAATGTCCGAAATCTGCTTGTTCAGGTGTTCGATGCGCTTAAGCAGACGCTGCCTGCGCAATTTCAGGCCAAACATACTGATATCGACCTGTTCTTCCATGACCTTCTTGATCATGTTGGTCACAACATTATGAACCTGGATCACCTGATGTTCCTGATTATATTGTGTCAGCAATTCAGGCAATTTCATTTCATGCTGCAAGAGAATATGGTTCAAAGACGCCACTTCGGTATTCTTCTCGGTAGGCATCAAATAGGGAAGCATCGTCGATGCCTGCTTTCTATTCTCGTTCACTTCCTCAATCGTAAGGTCAATTTCATCAATATCCAGTTGGACTTCAAAGACTGTCGAAGTCAACATGTTCTTCTGTTTAGTCAAAGCCGCGTAACTCTGCTCAAAATCGAATACTCCATGCTGTTCCTTGAATTCAATCAAATCCTTCAAAGCCTTTTTCTGGTTATCCTGTACAATCTGCAATTGTTCACGCAGCATATCCGTACCAGTCTTTGAAATCACCATCTTGCGCTGGCTCGTAAAACGCGTATAGACATCCACGATAGTGTTGGCAAATCTCATCGCGATTTCAGGATCCTTGGAAACAGTCCTGATGGAGATGATATTCAAATCCTCAAGTCGGACAATCTTCGGTTCATCCACGAACTCGCGATCATCTCCCAGTTCCTCATACGCCTTAGACAAGATTTCGTCAGATTTCAAAACCATGAGTTGCGTATTCAGGAAATCCCTGCCATAGCCAGCGGCCGCAGTATCGCTGAGACTTTGTACGTTCAAGGCATGGACATCGCGTGAATTGACCAGAATATCCGTCGTCGAATCATATAACGGCTCGACAGTCCGAAGGAAAAGGAAACCGCCTCCGAGGAACAGAATGACCGCCACGGGATACAACCACAAATATGGTCTGACAAATGTCTGATAATACTGTAATAGCGTCTTTAAGATATTATCCTCGTCTTCGCTTGGATTAATAGAGACGCCGTTATTTTGTGGTAATTGCACAGATTCTGTCATTCCAAACCCCTGCCAAACTATTTGCCGTGAATCATCGCGGATATCCAAAAATCAATCAACAAACAACAACACACCGATTGGTGTGAAGACAATCTCTACCAGAAGGATTCGCGAACATAGATGATATCGCCATTACGCAACTCCATATCACGAACGGCATTCTCTGCGGATTCATATAATCCACGCATATCCACGCGAATCATTTCCTTTCCGCGAATCAAAGTCACATCGCTCTCCTTGGCAGCCTTGGTAAAACCGCCCGCCAGCGCTACCGCCTGGCTGATGGTCACAATCTTCGTGGGCGGCAACACCAGCGGACCTGGGGTTCTGACTTCACCGAACACCTGAATCTGATCTGCGGCAGGCACCATGATCGAATCTCCTGGCAAAATCCTAACATCGTTGACATACATGCCGTTTTTCTGTGTCAGCAAAGAAGCCTGTAGCAATTCCTGCTCTCCTTTATCATTCTGGCGAATAATGATGATATTTGAGGCGTCAGCACCGTTTTTGAGCCCGCCGCAACGAATCATCATTTCAGAGCAAAGCGGAAGACGTTGCGTATCAATAAACATGACGGAAGCACGCTGAATTTCACCTGCCACAAACACAGGCGGAGCCTTGGGGACAATCAGCGTATCCTCTGGACGCAGGCGGAAATCCTCGCTTGCGCTGCTATAGGAAGCAAGGGCACTGACATCCACCTTCAGTCGTTCAATCTTGTTGGCCTTGCGGCGCAGGACAACGACTCCGTTCAAGTCCGCGCTTTCCGTAAAACCGCCTGCCGCACTAATCGCCTGAAGGACTGTCATACGACCATACGTTGGCAATTCCAATGACTTACTTATTCTCACTTCGCCCAAGATATAGACTGGACGCGGGCTCCATTGCGAAACAATAACACTAACCTGAGGATTGGCAATTTGCTTGTCAAGCCTCTTAACCATCTCCTTTGAAATATCCCTTGGCGTCAAGCCTGCCGCCTGGATTTCACCGCACAGGGGATAAAGAAACGTGCCATCCTCTTCAATTCGGACGGATTTGCTGAATTCCGCCAGACGAAAAACCTCAATTTGAAGAACATCCCCTGGGCGAAGCATCGAAGGATTCCAATTGTCATCGTCTTCTTCTGCCACAAGGAAAGTTCCGAAACTCAACGCCAAAGCCATCAAGCCCTTCAACCAGTTCCATTTGAACGACATCAGTTTTTTCCTCACAAAATATTAAAATAATGGTTTAATAATTTTCAACGCAAAAGACTATCAAGACATTTAATAATATATTCCTCAAAATTCTTTTTTCCAATAGTGAGTATTTTTCATTGACCATTGAGATTTTGCCCTTGCTGAATCTCAGTCGTCATTTTTCCCTCCGCATCCTTTCTGTTTTGTTTGTTGAACTGTTCCTGGATATCTCCGAGAAGAAGCCAGATGCCCCATGTCGCAAACGCCATAACAATCAGAAGCACCCAGAGGACGACCTTCCGCAAATCGCATCGAAGATTCCCTTCTCCAAAGCAAGTCCATCGATGATGAAGTGGTTCATGAGTCGAGCAATCATTGGCATCATTAACGTCAGTCATAGTCAACAATCCTTCTCTGTCAAACACTCTATTCAAGGACTTAGCCCATCAGCCGACACATTTCTTCACGGTCGAATCGTGATTTTCATGACAACATTGCCTGTATCGGGCGCAATCTGATGATTCTCCAGACGCTTCATGCCTGGATTCGGGGAATCCCCCTTGAAAGGCGGCATCGGATGCTCCACATCAACGACATTCCATTGCCCCTCATCGGCAGTGATAATCACCATATTCTTGCCATTTGAAAGGGTGATGCTTTTATCCTTGTTACTTGAAACTACCTTGTCTGTGATACCGCTCCAGCAGACATTCGCACCAGTTTTCAGCCCTTTCAATTCATCTATGACTGTGATGACACCGCTGGATTCAAGGCTGATTGTCCGCAACGCACTTGTACAATCCGAACTAAACGCATCAGACAAATCAATGACAGCCGTTTTTCTGGTGCCATCATCTTTAAATGAAACGATGGGGGCATTGCAGGCCGCCTTCATGATATGTCCGTCAATATTCAGCGTATTATGACTCAAGTTATTATATCTAAACAACTTCCATCTGTCGCTATCTTGTGCGTTGCTCCAAAGATTCAGTCCAAGCGCCTCAACGGGATGATAGAGTTCAGGTCCAAGGTCATACAGCCAGCGATCCCCATGCGCGTCCACCACAAATGAGCCAGCATCCAAATGGGCATGAGATGCTGTGGGTGAATTTCCCTTTGCCGCGACAAAAACGGCAGTAGCGTCATCCCACGAGGTCCTCATGATCGCCAGCGGCACTTTGCCTCCCGTACACCATGACAGGGGATGTTCTGGTACTTCACTGCCATCATCATCGAAAACCCAGAAGAAGGCAAGTGCCCGATACCACCCGTTGTCTGCCTCTGGTTCAATCGGCATGAGGCTACATGCACTATCTTCCTTTGCCTTGACTTGTCTATGGGAAAAATCATTGGATTTGTTTTCAACTTTTGGAGCCGCAAGATACTCCTCAAAGGCTTGACGCTCCGCCTTGGACAACAGGGAAGGGTCTTCAAAATAATGAGCGAACCACCATGTCGCGCCAACGGTGCAACGTCTGGATGGGCGGCAATCCGCATAATTGTAACTAAAACCAGAAGAACCAATGATATAATCATTGTAGGAGGCGGTCTCGCGGAACCCTGGAAGTTCCGCCAATCCGAATGTTGTCCCGAAAGCCTGCTGGAGCATGCTCAATCCGATGACATTGAAACCTGTTCCGTAGTGCCAGTATCCCATGCCCTCTGGATATGAACCCGATGGAACATAGACGCTCATGGGAATGGCAAGATGCTCTATGGCACCGTGAACGATATGGCGACAAAGTTCGGGTTCCAGTTCCGCAGTTGCCAACGCCCCCGCCAACATCCCTGTCCAGCAGACCTGGGTCCAGTTAAACGTGCCAGAAATCCAACTGTCATTTGGATTAATCTGTTTCAACCCTTTATTGATGATTGCGGAGGAAATCAAGCCACGGTCCTCATCCGACAACTCATCATAAAGCCAATCGTAGCCAATGGAAAGGCCCAGCGTCATCTCCGCGACATCCAGAAAATGCGAAGGATTCCAGTCGCTGAAATTCGATACGGCACGCATTTCCCTGACGCATTTTTCCCTATACTCGGGGACTCCATAAAGCCTGTAGCAGAGCGCAAGCGTTGATATGCGATAGATGGCCAATCGAGAAATCGCCAAGATTCTCCGTCCTATCTGAACACGTTCCAATTCAGGGACATTGAGCAATGAATCGGCGAGAAACTTCATCCTTTCAGCCATTCTGTGTCGAATGCCTTCGACCTCCATGGCTTCGTGTCTCAACTGCTCAAAAGCCGCTCCAGAAGTAAACAGTCTCGGATGAACGGAAGCCTCGACCAATTCCATCGCCGTTTCGATTTCTTTATAATCCACATGGTTCATTTTATCTTCATTCATGGTTTTCCTCGTTGCTGTTTTAGGTTTTACTACGCCCTGTTCCTTTCCAATTTCCAATACTTGATTAATAACCACATCATCAAAATCCACCTCGCAGGTATCTGATTTCAATGAATGCACATTTAAAGCCACTTCAGCCGTATCTGGCAAGATTTCTGCA
>JAGCTA010000064.1 GCA_017963875.1 Victivallales bacterium
GCCTGAACATCCACGTCTTCTGGGATGGCAGGGAAGTCGGTTCCAGCGTCCTCCCCTATACACTGGAACACTACGAGTTCAACGCTGGCAAACAGGGCAGCCATGAACTCGCCATCGTCGCCGACAACCGATTCCTTGGCACGGAAGAAGAAATCTTCAAGTCATA
Source organism: Victivallales bacterium (assembly GCA_017963875.1). Next base: position 167 of record JAGCTA010000064.1, read on the forward strand.
CTATGACTTCTACGGCTACGGCGGCATCTACTCCCATGTCGAACTGGAGCAAATTGACGACGAGACCATCACCCGCGTGCAAGTCACGCCAATCGACGTTGCCACGGGCACCGTGGAAATCGCCATCGAATTCCCCGACATGCCGAAGAAAGCAGACATCACCATCGCCTTCGACGATGGCAAACGCGAAAAATTATCGTACACGAAGCCGATTCGGCGCAAGGTACCAGATTTCAAAGTCTGGTCGCCATCCTCCCCTGCCCTGCACACCGTGACCATCAGCCGCGACGGCTACAGCCAAAGCGCAACCTTTGGCATCCGCACGCTAGAATGGCATGGCGGCGTGCTCAAACTCAACGGCCAGCCAATTAAACTACTCGGCTACTGCCGCCATGAGTCGCATCCCGACTTCGGCGCCGCGACGCCACTCGCCGTCATACGAAACGACCTCGTCAAAATCAAGCAGCAGGGTTGCAACTTCATCCGTGGCAGCCATTATCCGCAACGAGAAGAAATGCTCGACATCTGTGATGAAATTGGCCTGCTCGTCTGGGACGAATCCATGGGCTGGAATAACGAGGAAAACGCTTTCACAAACAAAGAGTTCCAACGGCGGCAAGTGGAGCAGACGGTCAAGATGGTCCGCAACAGTTACAACCACCCGAGCGTCATCATCTGGGGCTTCCTCAATGAACTCCATTCGGAAGCCACCACCGCGCGGGACATCGTCGCTCAACTCGTCGAAGCCATCCATACCAACGATACCAGTCGCCCCGCGACATTCGCCTCCAACCGCACCGTACGCGATGTCACACTTGACCTTCTGGACATCATCTCATTCAACACATATCCAGGGTGGTACGATCCAGGGATGCCCGTCTCAGGCATTCCGAACGTCAGACCGAAACTGAAGCGCGAGTCGAAATGGGCGACCGAAGGCGATTTCGCGGACAAGCCGCTCATCATCTCCGAAATCGGCGCGGGTGCCTTTCTCGGCGACCACAGCGGCGTCCGCTGGTCGGAGGAATACCAGGCCGAACTCATCGCCGAGATTCTGAAAGTCGTCTACGGCAATCCGAGATTCACTGGCATTTCGTTCTGGCAGTACTGCAACTGCCGCACATACATCGACGGCCCGATCAACGGTCGTCCGCGCGGCTTCAACAACAAAGGCGTGCTCGACGAATACCGCCACCCCAAAATGGCCTGGTCCACCATCCGCGACTTCGCCCAAAAGCACAAGTTGAATCCGTAACCCCATCGTCTTTGCTGTGAGGTGGAAGGGTGTCGATGCCGTCGGCACCCCCTCTATGGCTCCACCTCGAAATCGATGCCTGCTCGGCGTGCCACATCTTATGGACATTGACTAGCGTTTGATTCTATTGCCTTTTGACCAGCCATTCGCGATTTCGCCCCAAAAGCACAAGTTCTGAGGCTATTTTTTGCCAAAATAGAGTTCTGGGCGGCATGCGGGCTGAAGTGATTCGCGATAATCCACGATGCGGTCAGGCTCGCCATACGAGGCTGGCCTGACAAAGCGTGCATGAGGGTCAAACTCGAAAGTGATGACGCCTGGAACACCGCCCGCGTCCGCAATCACTTCGCCATTCGGCGCGACGGCGAGCGACCGCCCTCCAATGGCAGGATTGTCCATTGCAGGCGCGGAGCGCAGAATGGTCGCCCCTGTGTCAAACGCGCGTGCGCGAGTCAAAAACAGCAGGTTTTCCGATGGCTCCTGCCGCTGATGGCTGACAATGACGATGACATCCGCACGAAGCCGTGCGTAATGGCAGAAAAGTTCTGGAAAGTAGAAATCGTAGCAAATGGCACCTGCATATTTAACGCCATCGATTTCAAACAGTTCCGCAGAATCACCTGGACGAATGCCCTTCGCCAGTTCAGGCTGGACCAGATGGTTCTTCGTGTAAGGATAATATGGCTCCATATCGGGACGAAACACGCCAAGTTGATTTCTCAGAACGCCGTCCTTGCCTTCTGTCATGATGCCTGCCATTATGACTGCGCCGATGCGCATCGCTTCAGCCTGAAGCGTTCCGACATATTCCATGCCTGGACCGCGCATGAATGCCACCATATCATCAAATCCATGATACCCAGTGACATTTGAATTTTCAGGAATCACAATGATATCGACTGAATGCGGTGCGATTTCTGCCAGGCGACTGGTCTGCCAGTCAAGTGTCTCCTGCATTTCATGGTTCATTGGATACGGTGGCTGGAAAATGGCTGCTTTCATTGATTTTTCCTTTCGCGCTATTCCATTAAAATGCTCAGCACAACGCCAAAAGCACCGTGCCTACAATGATGAAGACGAGACTATAGATTTTTCGACGGATATTCTTCTCATGGAACAACATGCAACCAACGCTGAAAGAAATGATGATATTGCTTCGGCGCATGAGCGCAAGAATGGATATCTGGCTTTCGGGACATGAGACTGCACGGAAATAGAGGAAATCGGCCAGAACCAACCCAATGCCAGTCGCAGGAATCGTCCAACGCCATTGAAAAGGCGTTATCCCCCTATGGCAAAGTGCCGCGATACCAAGGATAAGAACCAAATCGATGGAAAAATAGAGTTGAACCAAATCAGGGTCAAGCCGCAGCGTATTCATCAGGTATTTATCATACAATGCGGAAATCGACCCCAATAGTGTTCCTAGAAAAATAAATATCATGCCTCTGCCACGCCAGGAAAAGCCCTCAATCCGTCCACAGACCGCAAAAAGATAATAGCCGATGAAAATGGCACACATGCCGACCGCACGCAGCGGCGTCGGGATTTCATGATACAGCAGAATGCCTCCAAGCAGAATCCAGACAGGCGATGTGGCTCTGATGGGTGCCGCCAGCGAGAGAGGCATAACTTGCATGGCCGCATACTCAAAAATCCAACTGGCAGACACAATGCAACCTTTGAGGAAAACCAGCCCGAATTCACGTCCCGTGCATTGAAAGGCACTCGGTCCTCGACGCAAGAGAATCATAGCGACAACCGTAACTGTCCCGCACAGCGTTGCTAGAAACAATGTGGACATGACGGCATTCTGATTCACGGCGTGCTTTTTCGTCACGTCATAAATTCCTAGCACAATGGCAGATAATAAGATAGCGATTATCCAAGACATTTCATCATGCCTTTAGAGTTTTAAAAGCCACGCCTTGCAACGCTCCTGCCATTGTCTCCATTGCTCGCCTTTGCCACAGCCGAGGCCATGAAGCCCCTCGTCAAGTTCATAATATTCCACAGGGCGATTATGGCGTTTCATTGCCTCGACAAACATCCTCGAATTCTCCACTGGCACGACCTGGTCTTTTGACGAATGCGCAACGAATGCCTTGGGCGTCTTGTCGTTGACCTGCAATTGAGCAGAAAGGAATTCCCGTATCGCGTCGGGGGCATTTTCCCCAATGAGATTCAACTGGGTTCCCATCGATGCAAATGGTTGAACAAACGTGATGACTGGATAAATAAGCACCTGAAAATCTGGCCTTGATGAAGTGCGTTCCACTATATCTGGCGATACGGGATTGCCGTCATCCGCGTGCAACGCAGTCATCGCCGCCAAGTGCCCACCCGCAGAGAAACCCATGATGCCAATGCGTTTACCATCAATATTCCATTCTGAGGCATTTGCCCTGACAATGCGCATGGCACGCTTGGCGTCAAGCAATGGGACTGGATGCCTATACGGCTTAATGCGATATTTGAGAACAATGGCGGCAAAGCCAAAACCGTTCAGCCAAGAGGCGATGTCATGCCCTTCGTATGAATCGCAAAGGCACGCATAGCCGCCTCCAGGACAGACCAGTACTGCAGGAGTCGGTTCTGGGGCATCCTTCAATGGATAAACCGTGATTTCAGGAACATCGGCAGGTTCTTTTCCCTTCGCATACGGTGCGATAATCGGCCAAAGATTCATAATCATATCTCATGTGTTAAAGTGCCGCACGCAGGATCCCTGCCTGGAACCCTGCGTGCAGCAAAAACATATTGTAAAGTCAATTAAATCATAACAGAAAGGTCTTCTGGCGCCGCCCAGATGATTGAATTGCCTTTTTTGCGGCCCGCAAACTCCTGAAGTTGCTTTTCAAGCCTATTGAAGAATTCGTAGAGTGGCGATAGACCCTGCATAGTTGCGGGAACAAGCCATGTGGGTGAATTTGCCTCGACAATTGCGAGATGCCCCAGCAGTTCGTCACGAAGTTTTCCACAAGCCGCAGCCTGGCTCTTCTTGACTGCGCCGCTCGCCAATTCCTTGCGAAGTTGCAGAAGCCATGCAAACCCCTTGGCGTAGAAGAGCATTCTGTTTGCCTCTGCCCGCAGACTCTTCAGACAATCGCGTTCATCCTCGCCAAGTTTTTCTGTCTCAAGCAGTTTCAATATAATTGCATCCGCCTCTGCAGCCTGCTCTGCCTTTTTGTTCAACGGACCGATTGAATCCGCTTCACGCGCCTCGAATTTCTCAAGTGCCTCGGCAGGATATGGCCTTGGCCAATGGTCTGCGGAGCAATACGTATATCCATAATTCCAGCAGAAGCCAAAGTCATCCGTTGACGTGACATCTTTCATCAGAGAAATCGCACGCTCATAGAGTTTGGCATTTCCATCGAAATGGGCGAACATCCAGCGTTGCAAGTAGCCCTTGCTGTCTGTATTCGGAGCATCTTCCCAAGCATAGCCAGCCAAAAGCGCCTCATGATCAAGATGGGACGGATTGTGGACGGAATAGGAAATGGCCCCGACGGACTTTTCAGCACGCCCGAGTTGCATCATTAAATCGATGTTCGGAATGTGATAGTTGTACCACGCCCAGTCAAAATAGCATGTCATCGGAGTCACCCAGGACGCAACGCCGACCTTCCGAGCGTATGATGGATTGCGCTTCGGGTTCAACTTGATATTGGCATAGTCCCAGCAGTCCAGAATTAGCCTGTCCTTGAGTCCTGCTACATCAAGTTTCTTGACGAACTCTTTCGTCATCAACGACATGGAACTGGTCATCATGTCATTCCAGAGAAGGACTTTCCCGACACCTTTTGACACAAGCATCTTCGTCAACCAGATGACGTATTCGGAAAGAAGGGCCTCACGGGACTTCTTTGCGCACTTCGGGCACTGGCACCATGGTGAGCCGTTCTTCAGCGGGTCCTCGGGGCTGACTCTCGTCTCGCCGATTTCATCGAGTTGGACATGGAAAAAGTCACATCCATTTGGATAATAGCGCTCAATGATGGAAGTGTAGAAATCCTCGATGAACTTTCTGACTTCTGGACTTGAAAGGCAGTAGCCATTTGCCGTTGGCTTCCCGTCTGCATTTTTCGCTGACAATTCAGGCATCATCCTCGGAAAGAACGTATTATGCCCAAGAGAATTCACAAACGGAATGACCGTAACACCACGTTCCTTGCCGTATGCGACAACATCGCCGAAGAAGTCATTCTCCCTTGAAAATTCCTTATAATCAGCCTCCTGCCAAGCCTTTTCCCTTGGCGAATACCAGCAGAGATGATGCTGTTTGTTCAATTCTTCATGTTCTGGCACGGAAACCATGAGAAACTCCGTCAGGCGTGTCACGCCTTCATAACGGCAAGACCCCCAGCAGCCATAAAGTCCAACGCCTAGAACGTTCATCTTGACGGAAGCGATAGAATCGATTGTCTGATACCAGTCCTGCAAAGTCATGCGGTCTGGCCCCCATTTGCTTTCCACGAAAATGCCTCTGTTCGGCAGCGATGGCCAGTCGCGAATAATCATATTGGGAATTTTATTTCCGTGACTGAAATGGCGGAATAAGCCTACAAGCGTATGAGTCGCCCACGTCGTCCCGACCTGATACGGTGCCGAAATGGTGACTTCCGCCCCCTGAATCCTGATTTCATAATATTCGCCACGCGATGATTCAGGGACATCGGAAAGATCAAAGGCCTCAGGAGTCTCCACGCAGACATTGACGACATAGAGTTTTTTATTCGCAACGACCTTAACGCCCGATGACGTCAAAATCGAGCGGATGGCTTTCCTTTGAAGGGGCAGAACATTAAATGTACCCAATCGAATGTCAGTGGACAGTGTGCTCTCACCTTCCGTCAATGTAATTTGCTTCGGTTGCGGATACAGTTCGGGAATTTCGTAGCGACGGGATTTCGACATGGCTTTGGCTCCTTTATGGGAGATTGCTCTCATGCTGCTGTTTATTCTCATCGGCGACATGCAGATTGGGAATAATCGAAAAACTAGACCCTTATATTAATATAATGTCAAAAAGGTCTAATGACAACTTAATTTTCCTGAAAAACCCTTTCAAAAATCCAGTGACTGCATCGTCGCATGATATGCCTCCAGACATTGGCCCACGTCGAGAAAAGCCATCACCAACTCACAGTCAAGTCATTGATTTTTCCAAAGATATCGATACCTCTCCCGTCAGCGGAAAACAGCCAGACCGCATGGTCGTCCTTCCTCTTATAGCCGTTTGTTTCCTTAATGGCGTGCGGGGGAATCACTTCAACGGACATGGAAAGGTCTTCGCACTGCCTTCTGAGATTGGCAATATCCTCTTTGGGCAAATCATTCAGACTAGAGGGGAAATGAACCGTCAAGACATTGTCACGCAGTTTCATATCTCCAAAATACCCCTGTTCAAACGCCCTTGCGGCATTTTTCGCTGAAACGACAATTTGAGCGAATTGCCGACCATCCCTCTGGAACTGCCTGTAAACAATGACTTCCATCTTGTCCTCTGGTTTTGAGAAGAAACTTCTAACTGCCTTTTCGTCAAGAAACCAGTTGACGGGATGCTTCTGGGCATCCTGGGCATTCTGCCAAGAAGTAATCGCCTCATGCCCTGCCTTGAGCGCCGCCACTCGCGACACGGGAATAGAATAGGTCATGGATACGATCATGCTACCGTCTTTCTTCAGTGTGAAAATCTGTTCCAATTGAAGACAGCCGCCACAAAAAAACGCAAGCGCGAGGAATATTGTCAAAAATGCTTTTTTCATGGAATTAATCAATTATATTTATTCCCGAATACCATTCCTTCAATCTGTAATTAAAGAAAAACACAATGGAATAAAATACACTGTATTTGTACAAGTGACAATGAACGATGGTGGCAATAATTGCATAGGCGTCGGGCTGTCTGGTGGCGTGGACAGTGCGGCGGCATGTCTAAAACTGCTTGAAAGCGGGCACGAAGTCAAGGGCTTCACCATGCTTTTGAGTCCTGATGGCGAAAAGACGGCCGAAAAAGGAGTCGCCGTCGCCAGGCTTCTAGGCATTCCCCATGTCGTCCTTGACATGCGTGAAGAATTCGAGCAACTGATACTTCGCAGATTTGTTGACGAGTATGCCATTGGTCTGACTCCCTCCCCCTGCGTCGTATGCAATTCATGTTTCAAATTCGGTGCGCTCTGGCACGCAATCGTATCCCATGGATGCAACGCCCTTGCCACAGGTCATTATGCACGCACGGCAATCATCGAAGGCTGCCAGGCACTGCTGCGCGGAACAGACCGCAGAAAAGACCAGAGTTATTTTCTCGCCCAACTGACAGAAGAACAATTGTCACACGCGATTTTTCCGATTGGCGACTCCGAAAAAAAGCAGTTGAAGGAACGAATTCAGGCCATGGGGATTGTCCCCCGTTCCGAAAGCGAAAGCCAAGACCTGTGCTTTCTCCCCAAAGGGGATTTCGCTCAATTTGTCCTGAAACGACGCCCCGACTTGCAAAAGGACGGTGTTATTTTGGATACAACAGGCAAGATACTTGGACATCATCATGGTGCATTCCAATACACTGTGGGACAACGCCGCGGCCTTGGGCTTGGCGGTGGACCGTGGTTCGTCGCGAGGACTGATACTGTCAACAACGTTGTCCATGTCGCACATGCAGAAGATCTATCCTGCTCTGAAATGACATTGCATGGCATGAATTGGCTTTTCAGGGAACCCGAACTGGGAGGCAGCATTGAAACCGCCGTCCAAATCCGTTATTTGATGACGCCCCGTCCCGCGACATTGACAAGGCTCGACAATGGTTTGGCGACAGTCCATTTCCATGAGCCAATCATGGCTGCGCCGCCTGGACAACTCGCCGTTGCATTCGACGGCGAACGAGTCGTGGCATCGGGATGGATTTCACCATACGACGGCAACACCCCGAATGGAAAACGTGGCTAGGAACCGAGAATCGGAAAGGCAAGGAATCTGCATGGACTATCAGGAATTCATTGAAGCCCTTGAAATTGGAGGGGAAGTCATTCAGCGGTCATTTGACAATTGGCAGACACCCGTTTTCTTCTTCCAGTTCAGCGCTGGTTTCGAACTCGACAATCTTTTTGACGAATCCCCCCAGGCCCTTGAAATGTGCACTCTGCCGATGATGCCGCCATTCCATACTCCTGACCGCCACCAGCCCATTCTGCTATACGGGACTTCAGACGGATATCCAATCCTCGTCGCTTCTGGCCATCGGCATCTGTTCGAGGGCCTTGGAGTCGCCCCATGCATCCTGCCGACATGCCTTGCGTGGAAACTGGGCATATCACGATGCACATACATTGACCCAGTGCTCAGCCTGATTCCTGAATTGAAAACAGGGACATGGACATTGCTGACGGACTTCATCAACGGTCATCACCTGTCCCCACTCGATGGTCTGTTCCCGTTGCTGGAAGTACCATTCCCCGACATGACGCACGCATTGTCTCAACGACTGAATTCCGAACTTGTGAACGCTCTGTCTCGAGTTGCCGTCTCCCCGAGGCTGTGTATTTATGAAGCGCTGCCTGGCTCGCATTTCTGCACACCCGCCGAAGCCCAGATGGCTCGTGCTGGGCATGCGGAACTCGTCGGACATGACATGGTCATGGAAATCATAACGGCGCATGCGCTTGGCTGCCAAGTCGCCGCCTTGGGGCTTGTTGCCGAAATGGCACCAGCCGCAGGCACACGCCCCCTGCAACGCTCAACCATGCTTGAAAACTGCCGCTTCTGCTCAGAACCACTCCTGCGAGGACTTCGGATGGCAATTTCTGAAATCGCAGACGCACCATCGCTTCCCAACAGCCCGATGCTGCCAGAAGCCACCGCCGATGAAGCGCTCTTCAGTGACTTCAAACGCCCATCAGGAAAGGAACCGACTCTTAAGCGCTTCCTAAAACACTGATTTCCAATATATTTAAAACATTCAGTTACCTTTGATAAGATCATCCAACGTAATCTCTCGATTGACAACACCCCTCAAATTGCCGCCTGCAACGCCAAATGTCGTAATCAGCACGAGTTGAATGGTCTTATGCTTTGCGCAGACCGCACGCACGGCAAGCATGCGATTGCGCAATTTGAGTTCCTCCTCCTGACTAAAAACATAACTACCTTCTGTAAATTTTGCCTCGCAGAGGGAAATGGTATTGTCCTTCCTGTCAATCATCAGATCAATCTGTGCATCGACATTCTTCTCTGTATGTGTACGATATGCGTATTCCTCGCTTGCCACGCCTTGAATGCCAAGTGCCTGTTTGAGTTGATCAATATGACAAAGAACCAGAAGTTCAAATGTAAGGCCCGCCCAGGAATAGAATTTTGATGTGCCCTGAATTGACTGCCAGTAATCTGAACTGTTCTGATGCTTGTCTTTCAGAAAATGAAGATAAAACAATGTGAAGAAGTCCACTAGTTGATAAACGCATGTCCTACGTCCGTTCCCAATCATGGAATACTGACGTATGAAGCCACAGTGTTCAAGATTATCCAATATCGTGCTGAAACTACCGCCTGATTTGAAACCGCAAACATCCTGGATTTCTTTCCTCGTCAAACCATCCCTGCGCCTTCCGAGTGCCTCCACAACCTTGATATAATCCTGCGAGTTTTTGAACAACGCGGCATAAAGATTGTTGAACTCATAGTGAAGTTCGCCGTTTCGATCAAAAACAAGAGAATCGATATTCTGCGAAAGGCTGGAGGTTCCTTCAATGAGATTCAGATAGTACGGAATACCGCCAAAAATCATATAACATACTGCTAGTTCGTATGATGATAGAATTATATGCCGATTGAGAAGAAACAACTGCGACTCAGCCAATGAAAATGGTCGCAGATAGATTTGCCTCGTCAGTCTGTTGTGAAGCCCACCATGATTATTTATTAGATTGTTTGTTATCCATGAAGTAGCAGAACCACAGACTACAAGTATTATATCGTGCCTGCCCGCCGCCCAGCCGTTCCAAAACCCCTCAAGCGCAGAGATGAAATTCGATTTCGGCGTATCCATCCAGGGCAATTCATCAAAAAATATGAGTTTTCTCTTTTTTCTACTGTTCATAACATATTTAATCAGCGCCTCAAAAGCCTCCTGCCAGTTTTTGAACCTCTGCGGCTGAACACCTCCAAAACGCTGGAATGCATTGCGAAAATTCTCAAGTTGTTGAATTGTATTGCGGTTCGCCAGCCCTGATACCTCAAAAATAAATTGCCCATCAAAACACTCGTGAACCAAAAATGTCTTGCCGACACGACAACGACCATATACAGCGACAAACTCCGATGAGTCAGAACGATACAATGTCTCCAATATCCGCTGCTCTTTTATTCTTCCGATTATTCGCTGTTTCATGATCGTTTCATCAAGTTCATTTACAATTTACAAAAAATGTAACTATTTACATACAATAATATAAAATCATAAATTATCCAATCAAAGACATCAAGATAGCAAGCCAAAATCACGTTTTTTTGTTGATTTTGGCTTATTATCCAAGAGGACAAGAGCCTTCCGCCCCCCTTTGAACAGACGAAATGGCAGAGTTGTCTCTCACATTTTGATCTATAAAAAAACTCAATGGAATCCTCTTGCCTTCTTTTTTGTGTCTGCTGATTTCATGATGGTCACTTGAAAAAAAACATTTTTTCATTTGCATTGTCTTAGAATCCATGTAATTTAATGGATGGTGGTTTCACAACCGTACTCTGAACACCATTGCATTCGGGATCTATATGATCTTATCTTTACTCTTATAGCAGAGTGAACCAGTTGAAACCACCATTTTTTATGCCTTGCTCCCAACAGGGAAAATCATAACTGCAAAGCACAAAGTGCTTGCACTCAAAACAATCAAAGCGGATCACAGTCTTAACCGTGACCCGCTTTTTGATGTTAAGGAAAGCCTAGGGATGCAGGATTATTTCACTTCATAGACCTTGACTTGGAAATCCTTTTTAATCTGTTCTATAAGGCTGGGGATGCGTTTTTGCATGCCCTCATTCTTCAGCGCCTGGCGAATTTGCCCATCGACATCCTCCAGTTTGCGTTCATTAACTTCCGACGCGCGGATAAGATGATATCCAAACTGCGTTTTGACTGGCTCGCCCGTCGTTTCGCCTGGCTTCAATTTGTTAAATGCCTCAGTGAATTCAGGCACCATTTGCCCCTGCGGCATTTTCTGTTCGGGGTCATAATCCTGAAGTTTCCCATTCGCGTTTTTACCCGACGGGCAATCGGAGAATTCGCGTGCCAAGTCCTCGAAACTTGCTCCGCCCTTGAGTTTGCCATGGATTTCATTGATTTTCTTCAACGCGGCCTCCTCCTGTTCGGGAGTGGCTGCGGCACGAGGGTCTTGGGGATTAAAAGCAGCAAGGATATGAGAGCACGTATAGTATTTTTTGTTTTCAGGATGTGCATCATAATATGCCTTTACAGCTGCGTCATCAATAGTCTTGGTCACTTCATCTTCAATGGACTGGACATACGCCTGAACCGCCTGGTTCGGAGCGATTTTCTCAATCAGTTCATCTTCCGTCGCCACACCTTGGTGTTGTAGGAACTGCTTGAACTGTTCCTCATTGTCTTTGAGTTGCTTATGCTTGAACTCAGCCACATCCTGACGAAGTTTGGCGATATCTGGCTTGAAGCCCTTCCGCGCCGCCTCCAACGGCATGACTTTCTGCATGATGAGTTGCTCGCCCATCCGCGGAACAATCTGCTTGACCATCTCTGGCTTGACATCCGCTCCCTGCGCTGCTGCCATATCCAATTCCGCCTTCAGCCCCTTCTTGAGGGACGCGGTATCGACTTTGACAACTTTCCCATTATCCGTGTATTCACCAACGTATTCTGGAATCAATGCAAGCAGTTCCTCTGGATTGAATTTGGGTTTGGCGGCTTCCGCCTGTTTATCCGCATCTGCTTTCTTTGGTTCAGGCTTTGCATCGTCTGAAAAGGCAATTGAACACGCAATGGACGCCGCGCAAGCAATCGTGAAAATTTTTCTGAAAGACATTTTGTTTTCCTTTTTGTTTTGTTTGGTTTATTTGATCGTTGCAGAATGCAATTGTCCGACTTGTTTCAACCTGGCCAGGAGTTCCGTCACCCCAGGGCAAGGAGACCGCCAACACCACGCATTGTAATGTGCTTTGGAAAGAATATTGTTTTCCATGAATTCCCTGACGATAGTCTGGCTTGGGATGCAACCAGGGTAGTCGCGGGATAACGCCGCCATGAAATCCATGGGCGCAGAAGCAGTTAATTTGTTTTTTGTCGCAAGCCAATGACCAGAAGGTGACTTTGGTGCATTTTTACCAATGAAAGCCAAAATCTGATTTTGTGTCGGCTTATCAAGGCTTTCCCACTTGTCAAGCGCCGCAATCTCCAGGCACACTTTCATGTCATCCGACGTCCTTCCAACGCCCTCGCACAGTTTTTTTGCATCCTTTGCAGTCTTCATCGCGAGTGCCCTGGTCAGGAAATTGCCTGGCTGTGCAGCGGCGAGTTTTCTGCAAGCGTCATGCGCTTTTGTGATTCCCGTGCCAGAAATCAGTGCTATTTCCAGAGTTGCAGCCGTATTCATGACTGCTGCGTGTGCTTCGTTTTTCTGTAGATTCGCAAGTATCTCATCTTGTTGTTTTCTAAAGGAAAGAAACGTCTGCGATTGTGAAAGTATTGGTTCATAGACATCAAGATTGCGAAGATTTTGTCGAAGCGACTCTGCAGAAGTCCATGGCATTCTTGAAACAAAAATCCGCAGTTGATCCAATGCGTTTTTGATTTGCGAATACTCAAGGAGTTCAGGACTCACACGCCCCCGCACCTCAATCTCTCGCAACATCTGTTCGAGTTGGTTGAGGCTTGTGTCATTGAGCAATGAATTCGCCTTTTCAATCAACTGTCGCTTTTGTTCCTGACGAAAAGCAACCGTAGCAAACTTGTCTGTCGGGAATTCTTCCGCCATCTGCTTCAGTGCCTCATAAGTCTTCCCTGAATCCTGTTCCTGCATGGCCTCACATGAGGCAAACAGCAATTCTGAACGTCTGGAATCATATTCAGGCGCAGACTGCTGTTTTTTTCTGCAGGCGGCAAAGAAGAACACCGCACAAAGCAAAAAGAAGATGATGAAAATTCTCTGTTTCAACTGGCAATCTTGACTTTTGTCAATTAAGGTAATAAAAGGAAATGACTTTTTTATAACATACACACCTTTTCAAAAAGATAAAACAAGATGGAACGTATAGACAACAGAAAATTTGATGAGTTGCGTGAATTGGAAATAATTACTGGCTTCCAGCGGCATCCTGCGGGCTCAGTGCTTGTCCGTTTTGGAAACACGCGCGTCATTTGCGCCGTCAGCGTTGAGGAGGGAGTCCCCCGCTGGATGAAGGAACAGGAGGTCGAAGGTGGCTGGATAACGGGTGAATACCAGATGCTTCCGTCGGCGACCGCACAACGCACAGAACGTGAAGTCACTCGTGGAAAACTCTCTGGACGTTCAGCGGAAATCCAGCGACTGGTCGGCAGAAGCCTCAGGGCAGCCGTCGATCTCTCTAAACTACCAGGCTTGACACTTCATGTTGACTGCGATGTCATCGATGCAGATGGTGGAACTCGCTGCGCGTCCATCACTGGTGCCAGCGTGGCATTGCAGATCGCAGCGAAAAAACTGCTGGCAGATGGAAAAATCACCGAATGGCCGCTGCTTTCCCCCGTCGCTGCTGTCAGTGTTGGAATTGTCGAAGGCGTTCCCATGCTTGACTTGTGCTATGTGGAAGACTCTGCGGCGGAAGTTGACATGAATGTCATCATGAATGGCGAGGGGCGTTTCGTGGAAATTCAGGGAACTGGGGAAGAGGCGACATTCAGCGAGGCGGAACTCTCCACATTGCTAGGCCTTGCTCGCAAAGGACTCAATGAAATTTTTGCAGCGCAGAAAGCCGCGTTGCAAGTATAATGCCAGCCTTTGCTTTTTGTCTCAATTCGTTTAAGTATATCAAGCGTTTTCAACATAAAAGGAAGAAACATGATGATGAAACATCTGTTGTTATCAGCCAGTCTTGCAATCGGCATGACGCTAATTGGTGACATCGTGACATTGCCTGCACCTGTGCCATGCGGCCAGATCACGGAATTCATTCGCACGGAAGACGCCCAGAAATTTGTTGACATAAATGCCGCAGCAAAAGCCGCAGCAGAAGCCGACACATCCACGGAGGACGGTACTCCCTCCATGGACGTACCAGAGGAACTTCTTGTGGAAAAAGAACCTGAAAACGGCATGCTCTTTGCCATTTTCACAGTCAAAGTCACCGAAGGACGCACATTGAGCCAGTATGACTATGCGCTCGAAACTGATTCTGGCACCAGACAATCATGTCTTGGAATAGGATATGGAAAAACTGGCTTTTTCGATTTTCGGATGCGTGCTCAGCAAGGACCCGAACTCTACAAGTTGATCTTCCATTGCCCTAAGGAAGCATACGAAGTCAAACTGATTTATGCGTATCCAAAAATCCCAGTCCCTCCTGTCGGAGACTTTGTCATCAATGTCCGCCCTGCTCCTCCCACTCCTCCCCCCGCGCCTGCGGAACCTGCTCCTGCTGCGGCGGCTCCAGCCAATGCCCCTGCACCTGCTGCACCTGCGACTCCCGCCAATGCACCTGCTCCTGCGACTCCCGCCAATGCACCTGCTCCAGCGGCGGCGCCTGCTCCTGCCACGCCTGCGGCACCTGTGGCACCTGCGACCAAATGACGGTTCTGCATTCCCCCAAAAGATTCACCAGAGTCTCGTCTTCAAACAATTGTTAATCCATGACACAATTCACAGCCAAGCAGATTGGATTGTTTTTCAGCATTATTCTTCTGATATTGCTTGTTGTTCTTGGCATAAGCCCCATAGGAAAGCGCATTGCCCTATCAGTGGCACGGCCATTTGCCAGCACCTGGGAATACGTATCCAGCCAGACAGCATCCATATTCAGTCGAAATGAGCGTGAAAATGAAATCAGCCGCCTTGAATTGCGCATAAGAGAATTGGAATTGAAGGCGAAGGCTTCCGATGAACTGCGTCTGGAGAACAGTCAATTACGCAAGATGCTTTCATTGCGAAGTTTTCCTACATGGAATATCATCCAGGCAGAATTACTGACTCGCGACCCAGTTTTCTGGGACTCATGCTTTTCCATTGATAAGGGCAAGGCAGACGGCATTGAGATTGGTTCAGCAGTGTTGTTTAACGACGCACTGATCGGGCGGATCGGCGTTGTGAACCAGCACAGTGCCGTCGTGGATACAATCGTCTCGGTGAAATGCCGTATCGGAATCACGTTAGACGATGGTAAGAGCAATGGCCTTCTTCGCGGGACGGGCGGTCGCAATGGCGACGTCATCCCTGGCTGCATCGTCGATTTTCTGCCGTTATCTGCTGTCGCAAACGAAAATGACATCATTGTGACCTCTGGTCTCGGCGGCATAATTCCAGGAGGAATTCCTGTCGCTGTTGTCCGCCCCGACAAGGACGGTTCTGCAATCCATGAAATAGAGCATTCACGGAAATGCCTTGTCGCGGCCCCGAGGGATGCATGGGATTCCATTCGATTTGTAAGTGTCATTGTCTCAAAATAAAAAAAGGCAAAAGTCATGTTTAGAAAAAGCGGTGAATTCATTATTGGGTGCAATTATTGGGCTTCCCATGCGGGAACGCATACGTGGCGCGACTGGCGTCCCGATGTTGTCGCAGACGATATGCGGCTGCTGGAAGAGGCTGGTGTCCAGGCGATTCGCGTCTTCCCACTATGGCCCGACTTCCAGCCGCTGAACATGCTCTACACATGCAACGGCGCAAAGCAGGAATTCCGCATGGGCGAAACCGTTCTGCCAGACACTGAACTCGGTCGTGCGGGCATTTCGCCAGAAGCGATGGAGCATTTCAAGTTCTTGTGCGACGAAGCACACAAGCATCACATCCAAGTACTTGTTGGCCTGATAACTGGCTGGATGAGCGGTCGGTGGTTTGTTCCCGCACCATTCGAGGAGAAAAATGTCCTGACTGACCCGTATGTCCTGAAATGGGAAGTCAGATTCGTGCGAGCCTTCGTCAATTATTTCAAGGAGCATCCAGCCATCAGGGGATGGGATTTGGGGAATGAATGCAACTGCCTTGGCAAAATCGCCGATTCATCAGAAGCATACGTATGGACATCGCTGATTGTCGATGCCATCCGCGCCATTGACACCACGCGTCCCATCGTGTCAGGCATGCATGGTCTGAAGGCGTCTGCCTCACTTGGACCTTGGCTTATGGAAGACCACGGTGAACTGTGCGACATCCTGACGACGCATCCCTATCCGCGTTTTACGCCATGGTGCAGCCTTGACCCACTTAACACATTCCGTCCATCTTTGCACGCCGTTGCAGAATCACTTATGAACGCAGATGTCAGCGGCAAGCCGTGCATTGTCGAAGAAATTGGCACGCTTGGAACCATCTACGGCAATGATGACACGGCCGCTAGTTATATCCGTCAGGTACTGTTCAACAGTTGGGCCGCCGACCTTCGCGGTCTCCTGTGGTGGTGCGGATTTGAGCAAATCGCTTTGGAGCAGCCGCCCTACGACTGGCATGGCGTCGAACGAGAACTTGGCATGTACCATCTTGACAAAACGCCCAAGCCTCTGGTCGGCGTCTATCAGGACTTCAGAAAATTCATTTCGAGCCTGCCTTTTGAGAAATTGCCCAGACGCAAAACCGATGCAGTTTGCATCATTTCGTCAGGGCAAGACCAGTGGGGCGTGTGCTATGCGACATATATGCTGGCACGCCAGGCAGGCGGCGAATTGGAATTTTTCAATGGCGAAAGCACGCATGCCCTGCCTGATTCACCGCTCTATTTTCTGCCAAGTATCGCTGGCGGCGCATTTCTCACACGTCACCGTTGGTTTGAACTCATGGACAAAGTCGCCGCAGGTGCCACATTGTACATTTCTCTGGATGACGCCGTCGTCTCCGAAATCTCCAAAGTCATGGGTGCCGACGTTGTTTCACGTTCCCATCGTCGGAATTCGTGCTGCATACGTTTTGACAAGACGCTATTTGACGGCGTGACCGCCGAGGCCCCCGCTGGTGCCATCCGCCTTGAAGCGAAAATGACCACAGGTAAAGCACTGGCATGGGATGCCGACGAAAACCCGATGCTTACAGACCTGTCTTTCGGAAAAGGTCGCATTGTCACATTCGGAATCCCCATCGAAAAACTGCTTTGCCAGACAGCGGCGGCATTCCATGGCGACACTTGCAATTCTTTCTGGAAAGTCTACAATTGGCTCTTCGGCGAACTGCCCAACCACGTGGTAGAGAAAACATCGCCGCAGATTCTGCTGACAGAACATGAACAGCCTGATGGTGGACGAGTCGTCGTTGCGGTCAATCCCATGCCCTCCTCTACCGTTGAAACCCTGCATTTCAAGAAGGGCTGGATCCCATCCAAGGCATTGCGCGGCAACTTGCCAGAAAAAAACAATGACGGCAATTGGTCCATCGGCATTCCAGCCAACGATGCTATCGTTTTTATGTAATCTATTGAAACAATTGAATATAGGAAAACAAAAAAACAAGA
>JAGCTA010000519.1 GCA_017963875.1 Victivallales bacterium
AGTGGTTTGCCGTAGGGGATTACAAGCGACTGGACAATGTGGTAGGCGAGATGGAGACATGCCCTGCAAAAGAGGTGCATTTCAAAATGGTGGAACTGCTTGCCTGGTGGAAGCACGCCACCAAAAACTTTGAAAACCTGCTGGATTTTCATGTACGCTTCGAGCAGATACATCCATTTCAGGATGGCAATGGCCGTGTGGGACGTCTTGTACTCCTTAAGGAATGCCTCAAGTACGGCATCACTCCCTTCATCATCACGGACAAAATGCGCAAGTTCTATTATCTCGGTCTCCAGGAGTGGCGGCAGGGAAGCCATTTGCGCCTCATTGAAACATGCCGCACTGGGCAGGATTTCTTTATCAGCGATCTTCGTAAATTAGGCTACACGAAACTTGCAGAAAAAGCGCTCAATGAACAGGCGCAATCCGAAACTCACAACTGAACAATTTCTAATCAATTTCAATAAGAGGAGAAAAATCAATGACAAAAAAAACTGTTATCATTCTGCTTTTTGCGTGCGTATGTTTGTTTGCGCTTGAAATCGCCAATGGAGGAAAGAGCGATTATGTAATTGTCAAGAAGGACAAAGCGCCCAAGACAACTGAATATTGCGCACAGCATCTTCAAAAGTACATGAAGGCTGTAGCAGGCGTTGATATGCCGATTGCAACGTCAAAGCCAGCAGGGAAAAAGGCAATCTACATAGGCGCTCACGATGAACTGCCCAAGACCGACATCTACAATCCTGAGAAATACGACGACGAAACATACCGCATAACAGAATTGCCTGGCGGGCACATTTCCATCATGGGCGCTGACTGCGATGTCATACCAATCTCCAGAAAAGACGCTGTATTTGGCCTGATGTGGGGCACATACTCGTTCATAGAGAGATTTCTGGGTGTACGCTGGTATGCGCCAGGCGAATTCGGCGAATGCTATGACAAGCTGGACAAGGTAATTGTATCTGGTCTCCCAATAGAAGTCACGCCACCCTTGTATTGCAGAAGCATGTGGCCATACGCCTTCCTCGGTTTCGCCAGCCAGGACGCCTTGGAATACTGCAGGCATTTGAGGGCATTCGGCTATAAGAACATTACTGGCAGCCATTCCATGCAGGAGCTGGGCTTCTTTGCCAAGGACCAGGACGAAATCTTCGCGCTTGAGGCAGATGGCAAGACACGCAACAGAGGCATCATCAAATCCCAGGACAATAATGGGAATGTACGCTGGGCACGCTATCCGCAGTATTGCTTCACCAATCCCGCCACATTGAAGGCATACTGCGATTTCATCGACGCGGTGTATGAGGGACGTCCCGAAGGAAAACTCTGGAAAACCAATCCACCAGATGGCTTGCGTATTCACATGGTGCCAGACGACAACTTCACCACGCAGCCATGCTACTGCCAAAACTGCCAGGCTGTGATTGACAAAAATGCAGGCCGTGGCGCAATGACGCCATTGGTATGGAGCTTCGTCAAAAAGGTGGCGGAGTGGGCGAAGGTCAAATATCCCGACAAGAAAATCTCGACACTCGCATACGAGGGATATTACTACCCGCCAAAATTTGAGCTGCCAGACAACGTGACAGTCCAAATCTGCATCAATCCATACATCATCTACCAGGGATGCGAGCATTACAATAAACAGTCTGACGCAATCGTGAAATCGTGGAGCGAAAAAGTCAAGGAGATACAGACATGGCATTACCTCATGCCCTACGACAGCATGCCGTACGCCATGCCCCACATCATGTACGAATGGCACTCCCGTTATCCCATCATCAAATCCTCTTTCCTTGAGTTGAACAATTCGCGCAGGGGACTTCCCTATCTGCCAAAGAACATCAGCACTGGCCAGGTCTTTGATTTGCCGCAAACACATCTTAACCTCTATTTTGCCATGAAGGCGATGGCTGGAGAAAAGATGGATGTTGACGCGGAATTGGAGCTGTACTACAGGTATTTCTGGGGGCCAGCCGCTGCACCAATGAAGCGTTTCTGCGAAACACAGCACAATGCATGGGAAAAGAATAGTGTGAAAAAGAGTGGAGACGCCACATACGGCAGATTCACGGGGAAAGAACTGTATGAGGAGATTTATCCAGCAAGCGTTGTGAAGACACTGAATGACTGCTATCAGGAAGCAAAGAAACTAGCACCTGAAGGCAGCATTTACGCAAAGCGGCTGGATTGGATTTACATGGGCTATCTCAAGGCATTCTTTGAAAACGCCGATGCCTATGCAAAAGAATTGAACTATTCAAAGGACATAGTCCTCTTCAACCTGGACGAAGAACCTGTTGTTGATGGCAAGCTGGACGATGATTTCTGGAAAGTGCTTGAACCGCACTCGTTCCAGAAAAATGATTCACCATTGCCAGCCACATACGCCACGGTTTTTAAGGTCGGCGCGACAGAGGACAAGCTATTCTTCGCTGTTGAGGCGACAGATCCACATGCGGCAAGCCAGAAAATGGATTCCATTACGCATGATTCGACTGATGTGTTTGTAGATGATTCCATCGAAATCTTCATCAAGCCAGGCAACAAGGCTGGCAAAAAGTTCTTCAATACCACAATTAATCTGCGTGGCGTGGTGCTGGACTATGTGGCGGGTGATCGCAAATTGGATGTCAGCTACGAATCGGAGGCGGAAGTCAAGGTTATCCGTGGAGAATCGGGCTACACAATGGAAGTCGCCATTCCGCTGAAGAATTTGGAGATACCAGAAAACGGCGTCTTTGGCCTGAATGTCTGCCGCAATAAGAAAAGCGGAGTAGGTGAAGTGCACGAACTGTCATG
>JAGCTA010000065.1 GCA_017963875.1 Victivallales bacterium
AAGGGCTTTACGGGGTGGTCCGAGAGCCACCCTGGCAACTACAAGGCCGAGCCTGGCATCGGGTTGAATGGTCGCACAGGCCTCGTCTCCGTCCGCGACACCCCGCAGATCCACCCGAAACTGGTGCGCTCCTTCAAAGGCATCCCAGGCAAACGCTACCTTGCCAAATTGCATGTCCGTGTAGACAATCTCTATAGACATGAAATTCCAAAGGACAAGCAGAAGGAACTGCGAGTCCATCCGTTCTATTTCGACCACTTTGATGCCGCCAACAAATACGCAGGCGGAAGTTATTCCACCGTCGCCATTGCCACAGGAAAAAAGACAGGATGGTATGAAGTCACAAAAGAGTTCATCTATCCTGCGAAAGCAGACCACAGCACGCTCACCATCGGCGGTTATCTCCCGAATAACAACGGCAATCTGACAGGCGTCCTCTATTACTCCGACATGGAAATCACAGAACTTGGCGACACGATGAGCCTGCTCTATCCCATCAAGCCGTCACAACTGATACTAGATGACCAAGGCACCATCACCATGCGCATCCATGATTTCATCAACCGTCCCAAAAGCCGACTTCGAGTTCGTGCATTCCTTAATGGCAACGAATATCTTGCACCAATCATCAACCGCGATGCCGTCGTCTCTCTTGGCAAACTGCCCGTCGGACATCATGATATCCTTTTCCAACTCCTAGACACCGCCAGCAAAACCATCATCGGCTCGCAGAACTACGTATTCACCGTCCCCGCGCCAGGCGAAGGCGATTTCCCTGGAAGCGCAAGAATCGATGAATTCGGCCGCCTCATCGTCGACGGCAAGCCGTTCGCTCCACGTTTCTCTTGCGTCTCCCCCAACACGCTGGACAAGAAAACCATCGACGGCTTGATCGCTGGTGGATTCAATTCACTGCTTCCATACAGTGCAGCCACCATGACGCTTGACGCGGAAGGCGTCACGCCTCGAACCATCGCATGCCTGAAGCGCGGTCTGGACTATATCCACGCCCATGGTCTGAAGGTCGTTTTCTGCCTAAAGGAGCAAATCCAGAACGGCATCACGGAGTTCGACGGCATCAAAGGGAGAATCGAAATCTGCGAGTACATCGTCCGCAATTTCAAGCGCCATCCCGCCATTCTCTGCTGGTACGTCTCCGATGAAAATCCGCTCCATGAAATTCCGCGCATCATCGACCTGCGCAACAGGCTCAGCGTCATCGACCCGTTCCATCCGATTCTGACATGCACCGATGTACCCGCCAACCAGTTCCACTTCGCGCAGACAGGGGACATCATGAACCCCGACTCCTATCCAATACGAACCGCCGAATCAAAATCCATGGCCGCCATCCGCCAGCATCTTCTTGCCGACACGGGCCTGCCCGTCTGGTTCGCCATCCAGGCATTCAACTGGGCGACGTTCATGAACGATGGTTCGTATGACTACTACCGCTATCCGACCGAAGAGGAAATGCGTTCCATGGGACTGCTCGCACTGAACTGCGGCGTACGAGGATTCAGTTATTACAGTTATACGTCCATCCATATCCGACAGGAAAAGAAAGACCCTAGCAGCAGCAAGTGGTTTTGGCCGCAAGTCGTCTCTGTCGTGTCCCTCTTGCGAGAACTCGAGCCGTTTTTCAATGCAGTGAAACCGCCCGTCCCGCTGGAACTTAAGAGTGAAAGCGAGAACTTCGTCGAGGCGAAACTCCATGAGTTCGGATCAAAACAGTGCGTCGTCATCACAGCGGACGGCCCTGGCACCGCCAAGGCGACCTTCCGCCTGCCAGAAGGCCTCAATCTCAAGCCACGCTTCGGCCACACAGTCCAGAACGCCGACGGCTCATTCACTTTCACTGGCGAAGACATCTGCTCGGACGTGCTGACAGAATAAGGCCCTTTCAAGACGATACACATCAGGTCTAACGTCTTGCGTCTAATGTCTCGTCTCTCGTTCCATGTCTTTACTCCGTCCGCCCCGCCAGTTTTTGCGTTTAGGGTCTCTCATCCCGCCTTTCCACTCAAAATCTCCCTCCGTTAATATGAATTATCAAAATCATACATTATATTGATTAAAGGCTCTTTTCCCCATGAGGGTCGATAATTGTATAGGTCAAGGCGACTGTGAAAAAAGACCCCGAAGGGGTCAAATATCAGTACCCCCAGGTTGAGCGAAGCGAAACCTGGGGGGAAAGTCCCCCCAAAAGGATTCCAACCTCGGAGGTCGAACCAACCCTCATGGAGAATAGAGCGTGATTAAAAAGTGAACCATTCAACCCGAACAGAAAAATGACCGCAACCGTCGTCGTGCCAGCACTAATACTGCTTCTTCTGGGGAGTCTTGCGCTTCTCCGCGCAGGGACCTGCCTGAAGAAACTGGAACATGATACAACAGGCGGCCTCCCGAAGGAAGCCCGTTGGACATGGTATGGAGATCTGCTTCTCGCGTTCTGCCTGACTAACGCGGGCCTTTTCTTCGCAACCCAGTGTTTTCGTGGAATCATCCCTATCGCCATTGCGACGTTCCTTCTCTGCCTGCTAGCCGCCATCGGCAGCCAGACACGCTACAACCAGACATTAAGCACCATTCAAGGACTTACAACTGAACTTTCCAAAACACTGAAACGCACGCACCTATATATTCCAATCGGAATTTTCCTCATTCTGGCATCAGAACTTGCCGTCATCATTTTGTTTCTATTCGTGAATAAAATCATTTAGTCATTAACACCCAAGCATTTCACAACAAAAGGAGCACATCATGTACGTAGGAAGAATCGTCGCCATTGGCAGAACAAAAGATGGTCGCGGAGCGGCAATGTACCGTGTATCTTCACGCTCATTTCCAAATCGCATGGCAAAAGTCCTCGAAAAAGGCATAGCCATTGTTCCAAAGCCAGGCTTTGAGAACGACATCCAGAAGAATCCGTACATCGCCTACAACTGCTTCCGCATGGCGCGAGAATTCGCCGTGGTTTCCAACGGCTCCCAGACCGACCCCGTCGCGGAGAAAATCCAGGCGGGGCTTCCGCCACGCGACGCACTGGCATACGTCATGCTCTCCATGGATTATGAACACGACTCTCTGGACACCCCGCGCATCACTGGCGTCATCACGCCAGAAGGCGACAAGGGCTGGCTTGCCATTGTCCGCAAAGACGCGTTGCTCGTCCGCGAATTCGCTTTGAAACCTGGTCAGGCGTTCTATGTCACCACATACGAGAAGAACGACCCGAACTACAGCCAGATTGAAACCAACTTCACCGCGTTGAACGCCGTTGAAGCCTGTGATTTTATTCTCGCTGGAGGCATATTCGCCGATTTCGAGAAACCCGTCTCCGCCGTCTGTGCTGTCGCCAAGGCAGACAAATCCTTTGAAACCGCGACAAAAGACGCATAAGAACAACATCATCACTGAAAGAGAACAGTCATTATGGCACATGAACTTGCAGGAAAAGAAGTCCCACGTGAAGCGTTGACGAACATACCAGCGCTCATCGCTCAATACTACACTGGCAAACCTGACCCGTCGGAACCATCCCAACGCGTATCCTTCGGAACATCGGGTCACCGCGGCACATCATTGAACAACAGTTTCACTGACGACCATAACGCCGCCATCACGCAAGCGATTGTGGAATACCGCGCCTCCCAAGGAATCACGGGACCGCTCTTCCTCGGCAAGGATACCCATGCCCTTTCCGAACCCGCGCACCGCACGGCGATCGAAGTGCTGGCAGCCAACGGAGTAACCACATTCATCGCCAAAGACGATGAATACACGCCGACGCCTGTGATTTCACACGCCATCATCACCTACAACCGCAAGAGAAAAACAGCCCTCGCAGACGGCATCGTCATCACGCCTTCACACAATCCTCCCACTGACGGCGGTTTCAAGTACAACCCGCCCCACGGCGGCCCAGCAGATACAGACGCCACGTCCGCCATTGCCAAAAGAGCAAACCAGATTCTCGAAAAGAAAAACAGAGAAGTCCGTAGAGTCACACTCCAGAAGGCATTGGCACTGGACATCATCAAACCATTTGACTACATCTCAAATTATGTCGGCGACCTTGAAAGCATTATTGATTTTGAGGTCATCCGCAAAGCAGGCCTTCGGATGGCGTCAGATGCCCTGGGAGGCGCGGGACTCCATTATTGGCGTCCCATTGCCGAAAAATACGGTCTTGACCTCACCATCTTCAATTCCGTTCCAGACCCGACATTCAGTTTCATGCGCTTCGACCATGATGGTAAAATCCGCATGGACTGCTCGTCGTCATACGCCATGGGTGGCCTCATTAAACTGAAAAAGGACTATGACATCGCCTTCGCCAACGACCCTGACTTCGACCGTCATGGCATCGTCGCGCCGTCAGGCGGCTTGATGAACCCCAACCATTATCTTGCAGTCGCCATACGGTATCTGTTCAGTTCCAGGGGGAAATGGTCTTCCAAGGCGAAAGTCGGCAAGACCGCTGTTTCCAGCAATCTGATTGACAAAGTCGCCGCAGGAATCAAGCGAGAACTATATGAAGTTCCCGTCGGGTTCAAATGGTTCGTGCCTGGACTGTCCAACCGCTGGCTTGGCTTCGGAGGCGAAGAATCCGCAGGAGCGTCTTTCCTCCGCAAGGACGGCACAACCTGGACGACAGACAAGGACGGTTTTATTCTGGCACTGCTTGCCGCTGAAATCACTGCCGCAACTGGCAAGGACCCTGCCGAGCATTACGAGGAAATCACCTCACAATATGGCCGTTCCTACTACCAGCGAATCGACTCCCCTGCGACGCCTGAACAAAAACAGGCTTTGCTGGCACTTAAGCCTGCGGACATCAAAACAGACACGCTCGCTGGTGACAAAATCACGGCAAAAATGACAACCGCGCCTGGCAACAACGCCTCCATTGGCGGCGTAAAAGTCGTCACGGACAACGGCTGGTTTGCCGTCCGCCCATCAGGCACGGAAAACATCTCGAAAATCTATGCGGAAAGCCTGATTTCCGAAAAGCATTTGCAGCAAATCCTAAAGGAAGCGCAGCAACTCATCGGTTGATGCGCCCATGGAAAGCAACCAAACCATTACGAAGACAACACTCGTATGAGACGCCCGATTTCTTGGACAGAAAAGACTTCTGAAGGCAAGAAGGAAACAAGGGTCACCATCAATGGCGACAATGTCAAGTGGCAGTTTCTTCAACCCAATTCAGAAAAATGGGACTATGATTCAAAACCAACAGAAGAAGACTGGCAAATTCTCGAGGAGAAAATCACCAATCTCATGCAGCGTGGACATTTTCTTGCTTCCGAATTGGAACTCGTCAAACGCCGTGGAGGGAAATAACTTCTTCCTGATTCCGTGACTGCGTTATCAACTATGGTTAAACTTTGAAAAACAACTGGATTTCACAAAGGGAGTCAAAATGGACAAGATCAGGTTCGGAGTCGTCGGACTAGGGCATCGCGGGCGGCACATGGCTCGTCTGGCCGCTGACGCATTCGACTGCACGGAATTCATCGCCTCATGCGATATCGATCCCCTGCTCTGGAGCGAAACGCAATGGATGCAGGACAAACCGCTCAAGGACATTTATCCAGAAGTCAGATTCTATACCGACTATGCCGAAATGCTGGAGAAAAACGACCTGGACCTGGTGCTGGTGGAAACTGGCGCGGATGTCCATGCAGAATTCTGCATCAAGGCATTGAACAAGAATATCAATGTTTTTTCCGACATTCCCTCGGTGGCGAATCTGGACGAAGCGAATCGTCTCTGGTTTGCCGAACGTCATTCCACTGCGAAACTCATGACTGGCGCCAATCCCAACGAATGGGGTTTCGTCAACACGCTGGTCGATCTGTATAAAAAAGGATTGCTTGGCGAGCCTTATTACATGGAAGCCGAATACATCCATGCAAGTAGGACGCCAGCAGCGACAAACCCGCTGCTGGTCCACAGTCCGTGGCGCAAGACCCTGCCGCCGATCCGCTACTGCACGCATTCTCTCGGCCCCCTGC
>JAGCTA010000520.1 GCA_017963875.1 Victivallales bacterium
AACTTGGGGAATTTACTCTAAGAGAATTCCGACCTCATAGAGGTCCAACCTAACTTGGGAATAGAGCGTCAGAGGAAAAGGACTTTATTTCAATCTCGTAGGGGCAGCGATGTCGGAATCAATTCAATCAGCAACATTTTCCGTACTTGTCGAAAACCATTTTGGCGTCTTGGCACGCGTCGCAGGGCTTTTCAGCGGGCGTGGCTACAATATTGACAGTCTTACCGTCAGTCCGACACATGATCCGAATTTTTCGCGCATGACCATCGTGACGCATGGTGACTCGGCGATTCTGGAGCAGATTGAGAAGCAGTTGACGAAACTCGTTGATGTCGTCAAAGTCACCAATTTGCATGGGGACGGCTATGTCGCCAGGGAACTGATGCTCATAAAAGTTCAGGCGGTCGGTCATGAGCGCAACGAGATTCTTCAAGTGGCGGATGTGTTCAAGGCGAATATCGTGAACATCACCACGGATTCAATGGTCATTCAGGTGACTGGCAAACAGGAGAAACTGGATGCCTTCGTGGAGTTGATGAAGACATTCGGCATTGTTGAACTGGCACGCACGGGTCAGGTGGCCCTTACGCGAAACTCAGGGACAACTGAGGAATGGATTTGACGTGGTAAACCAATACGTCTTGATTTGAACAGTATCCGCCTACTGGTTTCCTGCCAGCAGGCGGATATTGTTTTTAGATGATTTTTACGACGGCGAGTTCTGCGGGCTGAAGGGTGAGGTCCAGCAACGCGGTACTGGCTTCCCATGAATGGGACACGGGTTTGAAATCACCTTCAGGGGCTAGTTGAAGAATATCGTTCGGCTTGCAGGCAAGCGTGATTCTGACGGGGAACGGGTCGTATGAGAAATTGAAGATGCCGCAGAGGAGCGGGCCGTCAGGCAGTTTTCCGCAATAGAGTTTGAGGTCCTGCATGTCGGGAAGGAAAGCGGGAACTCCGCCGAGACGCTGTAGCCAGTCGATGTATTGAAGTTTTCTGGCGGGATTCAGATAGCGAATGTCATACGTCTTGGCAAGTGCAAGTGCCGATGTGATGACTTGGCCGCCGAGGCGATTTCTGTAATAGACTGAGCCAGGCATAACAGTGGTTTGCGGTGCGCCTGCGTAGGGAATGAATTGTGCTGTCGTAAGTAAAGTCGCGTCATCTGCCGCGCATAAGAAGGGGCCTTCACTTCCAAGTGCCGTTCTCCACGTGTCCGACAAGCCAGTTTCAGATGACACTTCGTAGGGTCGATCGGATGCGGTGACGCCAGTCAGGTCTGAGAATCCCCGCTGCGTGAGTTCAAGTGCGGCAGGAGAATCGACGATGGTTTTGCCAGAAAGCATGATTTTCAGTTCGTCATCGGTAAAGTAGTCAATCTGACCGCCTGAAAGCAAACGGATGCCCTCATAATCAAAACGTTCATAGAAAGTCGGGAATCCGCATTTTGCATAGCATTGATTGTTCCAATCGGGGATTTGTGAATAGATTGTCCCCTTATGTGGTAGTGGTTCACGGTCGATGCCAGGGATTGGTGTGAAAAGCCCCATCGGTTTCCATTGGGAGACAAGTCTGTGCAATTCGCGATAGAATCCTTGGTGCTTTCCAAAAATATCCTCGTATGGTCTGGAGATTTCACGCATGGGGCAACTGCTTTGGTCGAACCAGAGTTTGCCTCCGTCAAGTCCTTGGAAAAGTGCTGATGTGATATGCAGATGCATAGTGCGCGCGGTTTTGCTGAAGCGGTTGTGCGGGCAGGTGTCGGATTCGTCGAGGAGGTCGAAGCCTTTGTGGCGAAGATTGACGACCTGATAGCCCGTGGTTGCCATGACGCGGCACATGTCCTTGATAGGTCCTTCGCGGTATTGCGAGTTGCTGAGGCGCATGAACGTCTCTGTCGTCTGTGAGCCTCTGACAGCATTGAGTTGTTTTTCCGCATAGTCAAGCCGTGAGCCGATGATACAGCATCCACAGGCAAGTTTGGGATTGACGCTGTCAATCGCCTCGCGGACAATGCGGCAGAGGTCGTTTGTTGACGATTCCATCACTTCCTCGAATACCGCTGAGATTTTCGCATGAGGTTTTGCATTTTCCAGTTCAGCGACAAGTTCCTCGCGCGTGTATTCATGGCCCATGCGTTGTGATACGGCATGGAGATGACGTTCACACATGCATGTCATGTCACTCAGGCGCAGGTCGTCATCTGTAAGGGCAAAGTCAGGACCTTCTTTGACAAGCGTTGTGACAGCCTGTCGAACATAATCGCGGAAGACTGGATCGGCGGGGCAACAGCGGATGGATGTCTGCCCATTGGGTTGGACAAGCCGTTGTATGTTGAATTTTCCAGGCGTGTTCGCCCAGGGGCCGCCATGTCCGATAAGGCTTTGGAAAAGGATGCCAAGCCTGATGGGGAGATGTGAGACCAAAGGCTTTAGTTCACGGAAAAGTTTCGCCTGGAGATATACCTTTGCCATGACATCATCTCCCTGTGGATGAAGCGGATAGGACAGGGCGTAGTCGGTGATGCCTGTGCGTTCCAGGCGTTCCTTGATAAGTGTCGCAAGATATTCTGGGCGATGCAGAAATTGCGGAATGATGGAGATGAATCGTAGCGGAGGGGCGTCAGTGCGAATGTCCATGAATGATTTTCCCTTTATTTTGAGTTGGAAGAGAGGTCGCCTTTTGAGATGTTTTCAAAAAGTTCCTTGAAGCGTTCAATGG
The DNA here is from genome assembly GCA_017963875.1 of Victivallales bacterium. Next base: position 2,722 of record JAGCTA010000520.1, read on the forward strand.
TGAGTGGCTTAAGAAGAATGCCATTGAAGCCCATGTCCTGGTATGTCTTTTGCGCTTC
>JAGCTA010000066.1 GCA_017963875.1 Victivallales bacterium
AGACGCGCCGAAAGCATTCCCGTTGAAAGGCTTTCCCGATATCTACTTCGGAAATGTATTGGTGATTCGGCGTGAAATCAAGATGCCACTGGTTAGCCTCCTCGGACGGTCCGCATTCGAGACTAGTTATCAAATCCTGTTGAAGTGTCATTTCAATCGACTGTTTTTCATACACCGAGCGAAACCTGACATCTTGGGAATAGGCGATGACAAGCATAAGGGGAACGGTATCGAGAAATCCCTTATCTTCCCCTCCAATGCAACCGCTGTGGAAAACCGCGCCAGACGGAAATTCGACTGGCAGTTCCACTTCGCCTATCCAGACAGATACGCTGGTCAGCAACTTGAATACTTTTTCCGTGGAAACATCCCCCGTGACATGGAAGAGGCATTTCCCGTCCTGCTCATCAATGTCAATATGGGTTCGATGCTCCCAGGATATCCCCGCGCAGGCAAAGTCCATCAGCATTGTCCAGCCGTTGAACAACTCCCAAAATGCATGTTTTGGACCACTATGCAAATAGAAATCCTGACGCAAACGCGCGTGATCCAGAACTGTCAGAGTCTTGTTTTTTTCTTCCATAGATGACATTCTCCTTTTATTAGTATTGTGGACACCTTGAATAAAGCGATTAGTGTCATTGAGATCCTTGACATAAAAAGCAAATGCCGTGCCAAATGGAAATATGAGTTCAATATAGAGCATCGGCTCAACTGGAGGCCATCGGCTATCGTCATTATTTTACCAGCATTATTCAAAATCTGCGCAGGCATTTGTTATCACAATGCCCAAACAAACTGAAACAAGCAATGGGATTAAAATTGGCACGATGCTTGCTTAATGACCAGTCAGTTCAACCTTTAACCACAGGAGAAACGACAATGACAAAAGAAGAATTCAACAAGGCAGTCCAAAAACTACAACAGGATTATGTTCCCGCAGTGAAAGGCGAATGTGTTGCCTTGGGATATGACAAATTTGAGTTGACGTGTTCAGAGGAGCAACTGGCGACCGCCACTAATGTCCGTGTGGACTTCGGCGGATATCCTGCCCAATGGATTGATCTGCTGCGTCGCTTCCCGAAATTGAAGAGCATGCTGTTCAATGACTGTTATCACCAGCCCGACAATGGTTCGGGGTGGGAAGGTCTCTCCAAATTGCGTAGTTTGGAAAGCCTGATGATCAGGTATTGTACAACACTAACCCAGGATGCCCTGGATGAAATCAGTTGTCTTTCTAACCTTAGCATCCTAAGAATCATAGCAGAAAGAATGGATGATGGTCTGGATTATTCCGTTCTTGGGAAGCTGAAGAACCTCCGCTATCTTGAACTGGAAGCAAATATCTGGGCTGAAGATTTGGCGTTTGCACAGCATCTGCCGAATTTGGAAGTCCTCCTTCTTGACGGCAACGCCCATCTTGACCTGTCGCGTTTCGAGGTCCCCCAAAGCGTAAAATTCATAGAGGTGCCAAGCTATGCGGTCAAAGAACTGCGGGAGAGTGTCGGTGACAGATGCCATGTGGTTTCTGGTAGTCGTTGCTACGGCAAGGACAAATATCGATTCATGCGCCCTGAGGAACGCAAAAAACAGGAGGAAGAAGTCAAACGGCTTGCCTCCTTGAAACGCAGGATTGCCAACATAAAGTCAGAAATGGACAAGTTGATGTCAGAGCCGCTTCTTCCAGAACTAGGCAAGGCTCGTATAGCCGAGATGAACGCTCATCTACTTGAATTTGAGAAGGACCTTTAGGGGAAAGAGGCCTGCACACCGAAGAACAAATGAAAATAGACTATAGACTATAAGTCTGGCCGCTTAAATTTTGAGGAGACTCGGCATGAGCAGATACATAACGGAACTATACATACCAAATGATATGGATTTTTTTTGTCAGGTTGAAAATTTGATTCAGCAAGGGCATAAGGAGTATTCCTTCACGCGTTTTAAATTCTATGAAGACAGCGAGAGGTATCCCCTAGGGCTATTCCCCGAGGGGCTTCGTCTTGAGTTTGCTCCTGTCACTATCCTATATGGGAACAACGGTAGCGGGAAATCCACCATTTTGAACCTGATGGCGGAGAATCTTGAGATTGGAAGGCGCACTCCCATCAACAACTCCCCTTACTTTTCGCTGTTTGCGAAAATCTGCCAACTCTCAACCCATTCAGACTTTGACGACATTGACAGGCGTCGGGACATCATCACCAGTGACGATGTGTTCAAGCATTGCTTCACTGTTCGGGACACCAACAGGGAAATCATGAAAAGCCAAAATGCGGCCATTCAGAAAAAAGTCAGCGTGCTGAGGGGTGAGTTCAAGGTCGCCAATCTTCATGGCCTGGATGACTCTGAGCGTTACAAGCACGATATAAGGGAACGGCGGAATTTGGAGAAATCACCAAGCTTTTCCTCATATCTGAAGCATTTCGAAAGACATACATACAAGCCATCCTCGAATGGGGAGACCGCTCTTGAGTTCTTCACCTCAACCATCAACAGCGCAGGCGTATATTTGCTGGATGAACCTGAAAACAGCCTGTCACCATCCTTCCAGCTGAAGCTTATCGAGTTCCTTGAGATGACCTCCGATTTACTTGGAATGCAGGACATCATCGCCACCCACTCGCCGCTTCTCCTTGGCATGAGCAAAGCAAAAATCCTCAACCTCGACGAGAAGGGAGCACCTGAATGCAACTGGGCCGAGCTGGAGAACATCAGAATTCTTCATGACTTCTTTACGCAGAGGGAAGCCGATTTCAAGTGATTGCTATTAAGACGAATACCAACCATGCAACTAGACGATGAACAAAACCACGCATTGAAACTGATGCTCTCGGGGCGGAATGTCTTTCTGACGGGCGAGGCGGGCACGGGCAAATCCACGGTATTGCGGGAGTTCAAACGTCAGGCCACGCAGGGCTGCGTGTTCCTTGCGCCTACGGGAATCGCGGCAATCAACGTGGGCGGTACGACCATCCACAGCTTCTTCCTGCTCCAGCCAGGCCTG
>JAGCTA010000067.1 GCA_017963875.1 Victivallales bacterium
GTCTTGCGCTGGCGCGTGCCTTACTTGCGGTCGGCAGCAACATTCCCATTAAAACAGCGATGATGGAGACGGTTGTCAGCATTTCAATGAGGGTGAAATAGTTGTGATGTTTTGTCATGGGCTTCTCCTGTTTTTGGTCATAGGGCGGGAAATCGTTCTGGCACAGAAGATACCTGTTTTATTGTCAATGTCGAATTTGCATTGAAATTATCCAAATGAATCTTAGTTTTCTGATGATTTTCGCCCGCATTTGTGGGAAGCCCGAGGGTGATGGCATGAAAGCGGGCAGGGAATTTGTGCGTGAGTCCTGCTAGGGGGAGGCACGAGCGTTTTTACGATATATTTCACAAATAGTGTGTGGAGTATGTGTAATTTATGTGAAGGGGTGCTATTTTATGATAACCGCTGGAGGTGCCCCATCGTGCAGACGAAAATCAAGGAGGCATAGATTTTCTCGAGCGGATTTTCTCGGAAATATGTTTTTTCGTGTTTTTCTGAATTTCTGTGAAATTTTACGCTTTGCCGAAGTGTATTATAGATAAAGATCATTTGTCGTTTTCAACCTGAGATTTCAATATGGCGTTTCATCTTTACTACCATCATCAATTAGAAGAATTAGCCGGGATGTACCTGCGTCATCGTCAGATGAAGTTGGAGGATTTCCGGCAGGGCGATGTACTGGGCAAGGAGACTGTCGTGGTTCCGACCTATGGCGTGGCGGTATGGCTGGAGCATCATCTGGTCCGTGCGGGCGTGGTGTCGGCAGGTGTGGACTTCCCTGTGATGCGGAATGCCATCTCGGATCTGCTTCATATAACGATGACGGAATATGAGCCGGAGCAGTTCAGCAGAGCCGCGTTGACTTGGCGCATCTTCACCGTTTTTTGTCAGGACGGCCATGCGTCCGAGTTCCCTGAGGTCCTGCGGAATTACCTGGAGGCACCAGGCGAACAGGATCCGCTGCTGCGTAAATTTGAGTTTGCCGGCGTGGTGGCGCAACTTTTTGAGGAGTATCAGAGTTATCTGCCGCAGACATTGACGCGGTGGGGAAGGGGAGTGGACCTGGGACTTGTAGTGCGTGAGCGGGACGGAAATTTGCAGAAACTAGACGAGAATCTGCGCTGGCAGCCGTGGCTGTGGAATCGCATCTGCAATCCAGAGGCGGGCAAGCATCTGGTTTCATTGGCCGAGGCCATCGTGAGGTTTGGCGAGGCATCCACTGCCACTCGTCCTTCCTATCCTGTCACCGTCTTTGGCGCGAGCGCGATGCCGCCCGCCTTCCTGAAAGTGCTGGTGGACTATGCGAAGAACGCCACGGTGAATTTCTATTATCGCAATCCCAGCCGCGAATACTGGTGAGACAATCGGGAGAAATGGCGGCAGTCAAAAAGCGAAGAACTGGAAGTCTTTCAGAATGATTTGCTGGCGAATTATGCAACGCAGGCGAAGGAATTCTTCAAGGCGATTGTCGATATGGTTCCAGACTTTGGTGGCGACCTGGCGATTCTTGAGGAAACCGCCGAGCAGACACCGCAGACGCTGTTGGGAGCCATCCAGGAGCAAATCGTGAACAACGAGAATCCATCGGAACCGATGGAATTGCGTGAGGAAGACGACTCATTGGTGGTTTACAACTGCTTCAATGCCACGCGCGAGGTCGAGGCATTGCGGGATGCGCTGTTGCTGTTGTTGAAACGCCATCCAAACGATTATACGCTCAATGACATCATCGTGATGGCACCGGACATCGCCGCCTTCGCGCCCGCCATTCGCGCGGTATTTGACAATTGTGAACTGCGCGGGCAATACTCTCTTTCCGACCGTTCCATTCGGCAGGCCAACTTGTTGGCCGAGGGCTTTTTGGAAATTCTTCGATTGCCGGCCAGCCGTTTCGAGGCCTCGCGGGTGACCCAGTTGCTGGATTCGCAACCACTGCGCAACCGCTTCGACTTCAGCGAGGAAGATGTGACAACCATCCGCCAGTGGATGGCTACGGCGCAGATTCGTCTGGATTATGATCTGAAAGACCGCCAAAAGCGGAATAGCCATATGGACGACGAGGCATATACTTGGCAGTTGGGATTGGACCGCATGCTGCTTTCTCTGGCAGTCGATACGACAATCGACTCGGAGAAAAGAACTCTCGGATTCGCGGAACTGGAACCCTTGCCTTTTACGGAGGAGGGGATGGGGGATGCTAATCGGACTCTGGGGCATTTCTGCGCGTTTCTGCGCAAACTGCATGAGACTGCCCAGGAATTGACTGCGGTGTCCGAACGGACTGCAGTCGAATGGCGAGACCTCCTGCTGGATATCCTGCAACGATTCTTCCGTGCTGACGCCGATAGTGCGTTGGATCACTATACACTACGTAGTTGCATCAATGCACTGGCGACTGATGCGACGTCGGGCGGTTACACGGGGAAACTGCCGTTTTCCATCGTGCAGACCATCCTCGAAGGGACGCTGGAAGGCGCACAGCCGAAGGCACCATTTTTGGAGGGGAAGATAACCTGCTGCTCAATGATGCCGATGCGCGAGGTGCCCTGCAAGGTGCTGGCAATGCTTGGGATGGACGCGGGGAGTTTCCCGCACCGCGATGCCTCGACAGGCTTTACCCTGCTACGCCGAGGTTCACCATTGCCATATTATGTGCGCTCACGGATTCAGGAGGACCAGTACATCTTCTTGGAGGCGATCCAGTCCGTTCGCGAGCATCTGCTGATTTTCTATCATGGACAGGATGACAAGAACCCCGATGCCTCGGCGGCAAAACTCTCGCCAGCACCGGTGGTGGAGGAACTGCTCGCATACGCTGAGAATGCCTGTCAGTTGTCGAATGGCGGGGATGTGCGTAAGGAATTGGTGGTCAAGCGTAACCTGAATTCCTTTGATGCCAAGAATTTCCGTCCGAAGACAGAGCGCCAGGAAGAATTGTCCTTGCGTAGTTCATTCTCGTTTGACCAGGTGAGCCACGCAATTGCCATGACTGCTGAAGGGGAATCTTCTGGAGAGGAGATTTGGAAGTCGTATTATGCCTTGCCGATGTTGGCAGAGTATCCAGTTCGCGAGGCGGAAGGAGGGCTTCAGTTGGAGTTGACTGACTGGGAGCAGTTCTTCAAGAACCCAATGAGGTTTTTCCTGCAAAGACGCCTAAACTATGGGAAGCGTAGTGATGAATCGGACGAATTGGAGGACAGCGAACGTTTTGCAGTTACTTCCCCGCTGGAGAAATGGTCGATTCGTACGACCATCTTCAACCAAATCCTGCTTCCGGAAACACCGGATGTAGAACTTGTCGAGAGAAGGCTTCGGCGGGCAAGTCAATTGCCTTTAGGGGATTTAGGCAGCCAGGCTATGCGTGAGTTGCGGAAATCGGTCAAGTTGCCGGATGAATTGAATTCGTTGGCATTGTGGCGGAATCAAACGCCACAGGAATTCTCTGTGGAAACAGAGGTGCCGTCGGATTTGTTCGAAGGATTGCCAGAACTGGCCAAACTACGTCCGGTGGGGATGGGGTGCCGTCTGAATGCCTTGCGCGAACGTGTTCCTGTGCGACTGCATGGAAGTTTCCCCGTGGCGGAACTGAACGGTGCCTGCGGCATTGCGATGGTTTGCCATAGCAAGTGCGTAGAGAAAAATGGGCTTGTCCCCCAATACATACTTGCACCATATCTGCATTGGCTGGTGCTGGCGGCAAATGAAGATGGCAGATTTCCTTTCGTGAAGTTTTTGGACACCAAAGAAGGCCAGTTGATAGACTTTTTGTCTGAGGAATTGATCGCTCGGCAAGATTTGGCGGAATATGCGCGTGGGCGCCTGGCCCAATTGGCGCAACTATATCTGTTGGGGCATTTCATTCCACTGCCCTTATGTTTGAATAGTAATGCCAAGGAGTCCATGACATTGATTTACGGGTGCAATGATTTGAAGGGAATTCGCGAGATGCAGGCGGGAATTCAAGAAGTGCAGAATGTCTTGTGGGCGTCAGA
>JAGCTA010000521.1 GCA_017963875.1 Victivallales bacterium
ATGCCGCCCATCGTGATGGTGAAGGAGGAGGAGTTGAGGCCAGGCTCGTCCTCCGCCACGTACCACGTGACCGTGTAGGGGCCGCCCGCCTTGACGGGCTCCGTGATACCAGGCCCGAGCAGGGCCGTGATCGGCACGTTGACGTCGCGGTCGTTGTCGTGCCCCGAGAGGAGCACGAGGACTTGCGCGTCGGGATTCTCGCATGCCACATAATAGGTGATGTCCACCAGCCCGTTCCAGGGCCAGCGCGACTTCCATGAGACATTGTAGATGGTCACCTGGGCGGCATCGGCCAGCGAGGCCAATGCGAATGCCGCCAGTACACCAAACACACGGATGAGTTTCTTCATGATTATTCTCTCGTATGACAATTCGTTACAAACAAATAACACAACGGATGTTAATATAATATTCCACATGTTTTTTTAAACACAGAATCACCAATTATACCAATGGTGCATTTTCCAAAGTGGGTAGTAGCCAGAGAGGTAGAGTGGCTATTGACTAGAATGGCTAAAGGCTAGTCAGTCTAGTGAAATCAGCGACACAGGAATCTGTGTTGCAGCACGGTTCCATCCATCATCTATGGCATGGACGGTCAGGACATGGTGTCCTGCCTCCGTGTCTCTGGTATCCCAAAGATATTCAGCCCCAGTTGTTTCCGCTATCAGTCGATTATCCACGAACCAGCGGTATTTGAGCATCTTGCGATGATTCTTGCAAGTGGCTTCAGCCTTCATCAAGACTTTGGCGCTGGTGATTTTTGCCTCAAACAACGGCGATGTAAAAATGACTTCAGGCGCAGGATCTATGAAATAGCGTTGAAGCGCACGTTCGTATCCCTCGAAAATCGGCCACAATGCATCCATTGCCTCCTGCGGATTCCATTTCCATGGAGATTTCTCTTCATTCTTCGACTTGGATATCTCGCAATACACGCCGCTGCCCGATACTTCAGGATATTTTTCACGAAGGACACGGACTTCCTCCGCCAACGACTCGGGGGTGAAATGATGGTCGTAATCAGGATACTGCATGGGAATATTGATGGCACCATGAAGGCAGATTGTCTGTTCGTAATAGCCATCTTCCTTTGCAAAGTCAAAATGAAAAATCTTCTCAGCCTTGCCGATTTCCCAATGCGGAAAGCGTGGAAGATGAGTATAGCCTTCGCTTATGACCAGATCTGGCAAGCCCTTGGCTGCAAGAGGCTTCAGAGAAACCTCCCCTCGCCAGTAAACGCCAAGCATCAATTCAGGAATCTGTTCCTTGATCGCGATTAACGCCTTGATGGATGCATCCAGCCTCCTGCCCATGGGAGTATCGTGATCGTAGTTTTCATCGCGCTTTTTGCTGCCATCGACAGACTGCCATTCATCAATGGTAATTCCGAATCGGGCGTTGCTGTATATCCTAAAACATGCCTCGTATGTCCCGAGCCAATCAAATTGGGGACCGCCCTTGCAACTCAATGTCAAGATCCCCCTCTGGTTCAGCGCAGTATCCTCAAAGACGACATCCGTGTTGAGAACTTTCAGCCTTGGCCACAGTAGGTTGTTGAATTCCTTGTTCCAGTTATAATAGCAGAAAATGTAAGGATTGCTCACAGGAGGAAGGTTTGCAGAAGGGAAATACTTCAGAGTACGCTGACGTTGCTCAGCCACACATGGCGGCGTGCCTGAAAACGTCAATTCAAGGGTCGGGGCACCGTCAAATTCCAGTCTCCATTTGCCCTTGTTGTCACGAGCAGAAAGATGTTGTGGTCCAGTTCGGAACATGAAACCGAATTGATTTTTACCGCAATACAACTGTTGATTGAGTTCGTCTGTGACGTCAAATTCGTAGAGTCCAGGCTGTTTGATTAATGTTCTGGTATTTGGAAGCAACTCAACCTGCGCCTCCATGCGCTTGTATTCAAAACGAAAACGTTTTCCAGTCTTCTCATTAAAGCCCCAGTTGGGCCAAGGGTCTCCTATGCTTTTCAGTTCAGCCGCCTTGTCCTGCCACTTGACAGTCATCGTTCCAAGAACAGATGCCTCTTCTGAAGGATTGTCAACCTTTGAGAACGATATCCGCAGAACTGCCTTCTCAAGATTCGCAAATTCCTGCGCCCTTGCCTTCTGAAGGTCGAAATCAAAGAGTACTCTCGTCAGATGGTCATTGGCGACGCTTTCGCTTAATGCATTTTCTGGATTCAGCCGAGAACCAGAAGGATGATTGCGGACTTCAACAAACGGTGTTGCCGAAAGAATGATCTTCTCCTGTTTCTGTTCGCTCAACACAGATATTGACAATAAAATGCAGACTACCGCAAGCAGTCTTTTCATAAGGTACTTCATTCGTATTCTCCAAAAAACTAACGCTCTATTACCCCAAGAGGGTAGGTTCGAAATCGAAATTCTCTTGAGGCGTCTTTACCAAGGTTTTTGCTGCGCTCAACCTGTGGTTGCTGAAATTTGACCACTTCGGGGTCTTTCACATTCTCATTGTCATGTACAATTCTCAGGCCTCATGGGGAAAGACCGTAATGTTAATATAATATTCCTTTGAATAATACCAACATCATGGAACATCCCATGAAGTGAAGTGTCAAATAGACAATAATGGAACACAGCAGATTGCTTTATTCCATCGTTCCTTTACATTATTATATCTTTATGCATTATTATATTCATTCAAATCACATCACATATCAACCTGAATTTGCAATTAGTCATGCTAGAGATTAAAAAATCCGCATCTGCCCTGGAAAAGGTCCAATTTGAAATCGGACGGGTCATCGTCGGTCAGGATGACCTCATCCGCAAACTCATACTGGCGCTTCTCTGCAACAACCATGTGCTCATCGAAGGTCTGCCTGGCCTGGCAAAGACATTGACCGTCACATGCCTTGCCAAGGCATTCAACGCCACGTTCCACCGCATACAGTTCACGCCCGACCTGCTTCCCGCCGATGTCGTTGGAACGATGATCTACAATCCCAAAAGCGGCGACTTTTCCACAAAGAAAGGCCCTGTTTTCGCGAATGTCGTCCTCGCGGATGAAATCAACCGTGCGCCCGCGAAGGTCCAGAGCGCTTTGCTGGAGGCCATGCAGGAACGCCAGGTCACTATCGGCGACGCGACGTATAAACTTCCAGAGCCGTTTCTTGTGTTGGCAACGCAAAACCCCATTGACCAGGAAGGAACCTACCCATTGCCCGAAGCGCAGGTTGACCGATTCATGTTCAAACTTGTCGTCACTTATCCAGACAAAAAGGATGAACTGGTCATCCTTCAGAGGATGGCACAAACACAGCCTAGTCTGGACATCGACGCCGTCCTCACCACCGATGAACTCAAGGAACTTCGCAAGACACTGGACACCATCATTATTGAGGACAAGGTCCAAGAATACATCGTCAATCTCGTCGATGCGACACGCCATCCCGCAAACTACAATCTTGAAAAACTCCAGCCGCTGATACGCTTCGGGGCATCGCCGCGCGCCACGGTCATGCTGGCGTTGGCCGCACGTGCAAATGCGTTCATGCAGCAACGCAACTATGTGACGCCAAACGACATCAAGGCAATGGCAATGGACATCCTGCGCCACAGGGTCGCCGTCACATACGAGGCGGAAGCGGACAATACGACTTCTGACATGATTGTCAGGGAAATTCTCGACAACGTCCGAGTTCCGTAGTAGCGCCATGACTCCCTCTGAACTAGCCAGAAAAGTCCGTTATATTCAACTTCATACACGACGGGCAGTCAACGACCTACTCGCAGGCGAGTACATCAGTGCGTTCAAAGGCACGGGTATGGAATTCGAGGAGGTACGGGAGTATCAGCCTGGAGACGATGTCAAGTCCATCGACTGGAATGTCACCGCCAAGCAGGGACGGCCCTATATCAAGCGATTTAGGGAAGAACGGGAACTGACGGTCATTTTCGCCGTCGATCTCTCCGCATCGGGTGCCTTTGGTTCCTCTGAACTGAGTAAAAATGAACTTTCCGCCGAACTCTGCGCCATGCTCGCGCTCTCGGCAGTCAAAAGCAATGACAAAGTCGGTATGGCGATTTTCACCGACCAACTGGAGAAATTCATCCCGCCAGCAAAGGGCTCAGGAAACGCGCTGCGCCTTGTCCGTGAGATTCTTGCCTTTTCTCCCAAGCACAGGGGGACGGACATCACTGGAGCCATTGATTATCTTGGAAGAATTCTTCGCCGACGCGCCGTGGTCTTTCTCATCTCAGATTTCCAGGACAGCGGCTATCTTGAAAAACTTGCGGCGTTTTCGCGAAAACATGACGTCATCGCCATCACGGTCGCGGATCCAGATGAATTGTCGTTGCCCAATGTCGGGCTGATTGAATTGCAGGATTCCGAAACAGGCAAAATGCTTTTGGTTGATACTGGCTCAGCCGCGTTCCGCAGACGGTTCGCCGCCGCCGCACGACTTCAATTGGACAATCTCGGCAGCGCATTCCGCGCCGCTGGCATAGACCAAATCGTCTTGCAGACGCATCAAGACTATGCGCAGAAACTCATTACGTTCTTCAAGACCAGGGAACATCACCACTGACAAGACCATGCGCCACTTTTTTAGCATAACAACGTTGTTCATTCTTTTGCTGATGGGGCTGGGTGTGTCATGCAACCGCCAGCAGGAGCCTGCTACACCGCCGCCCATCGCGCAGACGAGCCACCGTGAACCGCTGTCCATCGCAAAGGACAATTGCGAAATCCGATATCTGCCCGCTCCGACTCAGACATCATTGAACGACCCGTTTGAAATCGCCATCGATGCTTTGGCCGACGAAGACGCTGACATTGACATCAACACAGAAAAACTCAATGAGAACTTCACCGTAACGCAACGCCCGCCCGAACCACCTGAAAAAAACGGCGAGCGGGCGTTTCAGCAGCATCTCTCACTCACAATCGAACCGCTTTGGCACGGCAGTTTCACCCTGCCAGAAATCATCGTATCCTTCAGTTTCAAGGACCACCCGCCAGTTGTCATTGCCATTCCTGAACAACCAGTGAATGTCCTCGAACCGTCCCAGGCGGATTTGGAACGTCAATTGGATGACAGCGCCGCCAAAACGCCGCTGAACGCCAATCCGCCCAAGGGCAACTGGCTGTGGTGGATGGCCGCCGCATTGGCATTTCTTGCCATTGTGATTGCCGCCATCATCCTACACCACAAAAGAAAAGATTCCAGCAAGCCCGCGAGGGCCATCCATCAAGAGCCGCCTCATCTCATTGCCCTACACAGGCTTGAGGCTCTGCTTTCACAAAAACTCGTGGAACAGGGATTGTTCAAGGAATTCTACAATGACATCTCTGAAATCCTCCGTGACTACATTGAGGCGCGTTTCGGCATCCGCGCGCCAGAACAGACGACGGAGGAGTTTCTGGAGACGCTTCGGCACTCCCCCGATGTTTTCTCAAAAAGCCATACAGAACTTCTCAACAATTTCTTGAACCACACAGATTTAGTCAAATACGCACGCGTCACGCCAAGCCAGGCCGACATCAATCAAATCATTGATGACACACGTGCCTTCATACGCGATACCATCCCTTCACCCACTCCTGCACAGAACAGCAAATGACCATATCCAAGGCATTGAAAATCATGATTGCGACGATGATTTCATTCATCGCCGCATCAATCGCGGACATTCCACAGAAGCCGCAGGTCATTGACTATGTCTTTGACTACGCAAATCTACTGACACCAGAACAGGTTCAGAAAATCCATGACATCGGCCTGCAATTGGACAATCTGACTTCTGCAGAACTTGTCGTCATCACCATCCCCACATTGGATGGGATGCCTATCCAAGACTATTCGCTGGCTTTGGCAAATGCCTGGGGCATCGGCAAGAAGGACAAAAACAACGGCTGTTTGCTCCTCGCAGTCGCCGACAATCTTCTGAAAAACAGACCTGGTCGTGTCCGCATTGAAGTCGGTCGCGGACTGGAAGGTTGTCTCAACGACGCCAAATGCGGACGCATTCTCGACGAGTTGTTTCTTCCGCCCTTTCTGGATGATACC
>JAGCTA010000522.1 GCA_017963875.1 Victivallales bacterium
CGTGTCTGAATACAATCCGCATATTCTGAGCACTGGTAATACAGCCAAATCTGAAGCATGGCTTCATAAAAGGTCTCTGGCCTGCCTGTACGCAGATGACGGAGCGCATCCAATGTTTCTGGCTGGCAGCCTTTCCGTTCTCCCCACAAGATAAAGCGATCCAGAAGGCTTAGAATCGCGCGATACTCACGGCATATTGATTGGAAAAAATCTGCCTCTTCGTCAGACATGGTTCCGCCATGACGCGCGGCAAAATTGCGCCCAGCCTCCTCTGCGCGCTGGAGAAGCCCAGGAAATCCCAAACCCAGAATCGCGTCATAGTCAGGGACGCTGTGTACATAGTCCATGCTGAAATAACCTTCAGCCAGTGTACTGTATCTATTCTTGATTGGAATGTTCTCACTGCATTTTTCCTTCTCGACTGCAACCTTTCGCGGATATGACAAGGCTGACTCCAGAGGTTTTCTTCCCCAGATGCCCAAATCCACAAACAAATCATCCGATGACACGGCCACACGCATATTGTCCAGAAGAAAAGCGAAGCCTTCTGCCTTTTGCATCATTGGCGACAGCGCGCTCTGCTCCTTCAGATACTGCGGAAGCCGTGCTTCAAGTTCCTCGGCTGATAATCCGCTTTCAGGTATGCCAACATCCTGAAAACGCTTCTCAAGGAGTATTTTGTCAAATGTCAAATTCAGCATCCACAATTCCTTCAACCAGTACCCTGAACCATGCCGCAAACATCTAAGGCTCTACTCCCACGAGGGTAGGTTATTGCAACAAAGACATGGCGGCAGTGCAAAGACCCCGAAGGGGTCAAATATCAGTAACCCCAGGTTGAGCGAAGCGAAACCTGGGGGAAAGCCGACATCAAAGGATTCCGACCTCGTCGAGGTCGAACCTACCCTCTTGGAGAAGTGAACGATTCAAAAATATAGTTCATAATCCCCAAAAAGGCAGTTAACGTTGCAATTTTTGTTTATTTTAGTTTTTTGCAACGTTAAATGCATTCAAAACAGTTGATTGGTGATGAAGAATCTTGTGTTTGAAACATTATTGACCTGAGGATATATTTCATATATTGCCTTCCAGAACCGAAGGTCATCGTTGGATTAAACATAATACAGGAGATTTCGTCATGATCAGGATTGGGGTAATTGGTTGCGGTGGACGTGCAAAGAGCGTAGTCAACAGGTTGGTGGCAACAGGTGGCGACAATGTGAAAATCGTCGCTGTGGCAGACCCCAGCGACGAGGCGATTGCCTCCATTCCGCAGGAGTGGGGAACGTATGAACGCTGCTCAGACGGCGAGGCGCTTTCCATGCGAGACGATGTCGATGTCGTCATGATTTTCACGCCCAACGCATTCCACAAGCAATATATCGTCGCCGCCATGCGGAATGGGAAAAAAGTGTTTTCCGAAAAGCCCTTGGCAACGACGATTGATGATTGCCGTGAAATCATGAAGACGCAGGAAGAGACTGGCTGCAAACTCATGACGGGGCTGGTTCTTCGCTATTCGCCCCTCTACAGGAAAATCAAGGAACTGCTTTCTTCGGGACGTTTCGGTGAAATCATCAGCATATCCGCTTCTGAAAACCGCGAGGCATCAGGCGGCGGAAACTCCATGTCATCAACGGCAGGCTGGCGCCGTTTCACTGAAATCGGCGGGCCGTATATCCTTGAAAAATGCAGCCATGACATCGACCTCTTCAACTGGTTTGTCGGCGAAGCGCCGTCTCGTGTCTGCGGCTTTGGCGGTCTGGACTACTTTGTCCCGAAGAATCAAGGGCTTTGGGACGAATTTGGGCATGACACCTTTGCCGCGCACGTCCCTCTTGAGAAGCGCATCAATCCGTTCACATCAGATAAGAACATCCATGACAACCACGCTTGCGTCTTCGAATACCCCAGCGGAGCGAAGGTGCTCTTCCAACTGACGCTCGCCAGCGCTATCCCCGAACGACGAATGTACATCGTGTGCACACGCGGAACTATCATCGCCGAACAATTCGACGGCACGCTTACATATAAGTGCTACGACGATTCCATCAAGACCACGCTAAAGTTCATGGGCGGTGCCCATGGAGGGGGCGATGCGATCATGGCACGTGAACTGCTTGACGCACTATGCAACGGCGGCGATACCTCGAACATCTCAGGTGCCAAGAACTGTTTCGACTGCGCCATGGCGGCCATCGCTGCCGACGAGGCAATGAGACTCAACAAATACATCGACGTACCAAAGGGATAAAACGAGATATTGCAACAACGTTTCTGACATACAGGCGATAGTTTCGTAATATTGGCGTCAGTTCGCGATATGTCTGCAATTGGCTCACGTAATAGGAGAGATTGCCATGAGACCAAGTCTATTTCTGTCTTTATCTTTATTGGTGAGCATGCCCTGTGCTGGAGTGGAAGTTAAGGTTATTCGACAATCCAATCGTCTCCATGTCGAAAAAAAACATCGAACGGTTCTTGCAGACAAGGAAATTATTCCAAACAAGGAGGCGATGGATTCATTGTACCATCGTTTTGGAAATGAAGACTATGATGCCCTCAAAAAGGACATCTTGCGGACACTTCCCGATATGAAATATCCAGGTGCCATTGTGGCATCTGTCCGCATCTTCTATGAAGCACAGGATGTCACTGCCCTCACCGAACTTTTTGATTCATTGGATAATACACAAATTCCTGACGATGATTCATGGCATCAGATTGGAAGAATACTGGACTCCAATTCCCTGAAAAGAGAATCAAAAGACCTCGTTTCCGAGAGTTATCTTCTCAAATGTCCAATTAGCAACATAATGTCTCATTGGGATAACTATTTTAGCAATGAATATATCAAGCACCTTGAAGACGGAACCGCATCAGCCCGCCAACGGACGGCCATCAGAAAATTGATGGAATCCAGTCCATACGATTATGCAAATCTAGTTCAATATTTTCCTGAGGAGCAACCATCCTACGTAAAGTTGAATGCGGTACTGGAAAAAAACAAAGACGGCAAAGAACGCCGTCAGGCTATTGAACGCATGAGATGTCTTGTTTCCAAAGTCAATTCAAAGAAACTGACATCTGAACAGATTTTCGAGTTTAGAAAATTCATACAGTTGTTGAACAAGGAAAAGCCAGAAGAACTAATGGAATTTATTAGTTTCTGCAAATCGTTAAACTGGTTCAAGGAGGCAATACCATACCTTGAAAAATGGCAAGATAAGGATTTTTCAGCGTATGAACTTGATTATGCGCAACTTAATTGCAGTGCGATGTTGACTCCTGAAATGGCAAAGGAAATTATGACGGAATACCGTCGAAATACTCTAATCTCCTTTCTCCTTCAAAGTGGAATGGTGTCCGAGGCACAGAAAATCGCCGAAAAGTTCTATGGTAAGGAAGTGGACATAAACAGCATCGATCGTATGGATATTCATCTGCTTGGTGCCGTCCAAGGGGGATCAGGACAGCATTTCTTCGAGACAAAACTCAATCAAAGGGAAATTCCCAAGAAAGACGGCATTGATTTTTTTCGAGAGAAAGTTCAATACTACATGGGAAGAAAGGAACCTCAGAACATTTTGAAAGTCTATGAAGAGGCCATAGAGCATGGAAAGAAAACCAATGCATTAGAACTGATTGTCTGGGGAATGAAAGAAAGAGTGGGACATATTTGGGATACACCTCCAGCAGACCGCCAGAAAGCACTTGAACTTTCACGGCAGGCATGGGAATTCGCAGCAGAACACATTACGCTTGAAGCCTCTAAACATAATCCAGACCTGGGTATTTTGCGTAATCAAGTCTCTGATGAGTATATGTTATGGTGTATTGAACATCATCTTGCAGAAGAAATGGACAAGGTTTTTCGCCGTGAGATGAGAGACGGTTTCTATTCTTGCGGTGATAGATATGTTATGAATAGGCTCCGAAAGGACAAAACCTTTACCTTGTCTGCCGATGACAGTGCCTTTGAAAACATCAACAATCCATCGTATCAGAAAAGATACGGCTATCAACAGAAACTCCATATAATCCGTTTGATGGCTGTCCCTTTGAAGACGACCAAAGGCATGGATTTTCAGGCATGCCTGGAACAGGCGGTTTCCGATTTCAAACAGGCTATGGTTGACCATCCCAACCATTATAGTAGCGGTGCCTGGCTGCAGTTTCTTTCAACGATTCATTTCTTTCATAATCAAGATGCTGATATTCGTGAGGCTCTGGTTTCAAAATGCCTTTATGATGAGTTTCACCAGAACTGCGATGAATTCCATCGGAATTTTTTACTTGTTAAATCAATTTCCGCAAGGAGTTATGATGAAGGCAAACGTTTGTTGGAGTCTGCATGGAAGTGTCATAGTCTTTCCGCACACGAAAGAATTCAGGGGCTTCGAAACTTGATGAAAACCGCCTCTTCGGCCGATGAACGCCAATGGTGCACTGAACAACTGAAATTATACAGCATCCAGCCTTAATTAACTGTATGAAGGTGTTTCATCTCTTGCAAAAATGCCTTTTTGAGATACATTAATGTCATTAGTCAAATAACGTCCCCTTAGCTCATTTGGATAGAGCGTCTGCCTCCGGAGCAGAAGGTGGTGGGTTCGAGCCCCGCAGGGGACGCCAACTTAAAAGCCGTAATTCTAACGAGTTACGGCTTTCTTGTTTTCTGCGTCTTTTTTCTCTAATTTTCCACAACTTTAGGTATAAATCGGATGGGCATAATGGCGAAAGGTCATGCAAAGGTCATGCAAATTTATGAGCCTAATCCATGCCTGATGGCCAATGGAACAAATAGCAATAAACCATCCTGTTGATTTTACTTGACCTTTGCATGACCTTTGCATGACCTTTTAATATTTAACTTGCTGTAAATCATATTGTTAAGTTGTTATTTTTATTGAAAACTACATTTTTGTCTATTAATTTTATTAGAATTTTTAATCATAATTTATCCGTTCCGTTATAGGCAAGAATTTCTATTTCGTCACAGCGATAACGGACGCGCCGCTTGCTCTGCCTGACGGCCTGAATCTTGCCCGCCATCTCGTATTTCCGCAGCGTTCGCGGAACGCAGCCAAGAATCTGACAAGCCTCCTTCGTCTTTAGCAGCTCCACTTTTTTCGGTTTGCCGTCAAGAATCCGTGTGATGTTCTTAACTTCGTCTTCGGTGATGTTGGTGTCGGCCTGAATCGCAGCCATGATGATTTGTCTAGTTGTAGGTGTTACCATAATGCTTCCTCCGTGGTTGCTGTCTGTTGTTTTTTTGTCGTTGCAGAAAATGACGTCAAATTATTTTGTCTTTTCTCCTCTTAGCCAGGCGGTGAATGTTTTCTCGACGATCAGTTTCTCGTCCTCCGTTTTACATGCCGCAAATCCATTCGCCATGTCCAGCCAGTGTTTGCGGAAATCAGAATTGAGTCGGTTAAAGCGAAGACTGCCCTCGCTGATGGTGGCAATGCTTTCTTTGCAGTGATTCAATTTGTTCTCGAGGGCGTAGGCACACCGCTGGCAGTAGTGGTGGCTGGATATTTTCCCGCCGGCAACGATGGAAACTCTCATGTACCACTCGCCTTTGGGGATTGGGCACTCCCCGCCGCATCCGTAGCAGGTGTAGTCCTGCTTGGCGTGCGGGTAGGTGATCTTCACGCAGCGCCCGTCAGCTTGAATCTCTGGTTGTTTCATGGTTTTATTGCTCCTTTTCTCATTGTGCTTGCTTTGGAAGCGCTGCGGAAATCAAAGCTTCCGCAAGTTTTGGACAAACGGCATTGCTAATTTGATGGATTTGCTCCGTCTTGTTGCCTGAAAACTTGTAAGATTTCGGAAAAGACATCGCAGCCGCCAATTCGTGCGGCTGGAGCATTCTGAATGTGATGTCCAATTTGTAGCGTTTTCCGTCTGCTGTTTGAATGACTTTGCCTTCCAGCAGTCCAAATCGGTCCTTTGTGGTTATCGTGTCCAGTGTTTGACTCACTGGCTTGCACTCGTCGTTGTTGCCGTAATAGGCTTGTATCATCGGTTCCACA
>JAGCTA010000068.1 GCA_017963875.1 Victivallales bacterium
CCCGTTGAGATTCAGGTCTTATGGATTCATGCTCTCGGTGTCATGGCGCGTCTGACAGCAAAAAAAACGTATGGCGAATGGCAGCGGAAGGCGATTCGCAGTTTTCAGCGTTTCTTCATACGAAAAGACGGACATGGGCTTTGCGATTGCCTCCATGGCGATGCAGGGCAGACGGCCGAGAACAGTGTTCCAGACGATGCCATTCGACCAAATCAACTACTCGCGGTCACGTTGTGCGACTTCTTGCCGCACGACATAGCCGTTTCCATTCTAGACGCTTGCAACAGCCTGATGATTCCTGGCGGAAACCGCAGTCTGGACGATGCCGATGTCATTGTCGAACAGCCTGTCTGGGGAGATGGACGTCTCCTCAATAATCCGTCCCATCCATATATCGGGAGATATGAAGGGGATGAGGATACACGTCGCAAGCCTGCCTATCACAATGGCACAGCCTGGGGGTGGACCATGCCGATGTTTTGTGAGGCGATGCTCAAGGTGTACGGCGATTCGGCAAGGGACGCAGCGCGGTGTTTGCTGGAGACCGTGGCTATTCCCATGCAAAAAGGCTGTCTCGGACATATCCCTGAAATCTATGATGGCGATGCGCCACATAGGGGCAGGGGGTGCCCCGCGCAGGCCTGGAGCGTGTCGGAGGCGTTCCGAGTCTGGAAATTGCTGAATGACACTCAAATTCCTAATGAGGGGAAAATAACAAAGATACAGTAGTTTTTAGTTCAATTCATACATTACAATCGACAATCCAGAAAGGAGAAGTGAAATGCCGAGAAAGGAATCAGAAACAACCAAAACAAAAACTGTAACCAGAAAGAAAACAACGACTGCTGCAAAAGAACCAAAAACAGTTCGCACGCGTGCGAAAAAGACAGCCGCCGCCGCGCCAGTTGATGCAGAAAATGTTAAGCAACCAGTCGAGAGCAAGGAGAACGGGAAAATGTTGAAGAATTTGACAGACAACAGCAGAACTCACAGCGTAAAATTCGTCAAAGAGGCTGAAGTCGGCTCACAGGTTTATCTGGCAGGCGATTTCAATAACTGGAATACAACGGATTATCCGTTGGTGGACAGATACGGCAAGGGCGAGTACGCCATAAGCATTCCGCTGGAGCCTGGTTGCTATCAGTACAAGTTCGTTGTCAATGGCATCTGGTGCATGGATGACAATAACCCAGAAGTCGTCATTTCGCCGTTGGGGACATTCAACAATGTCGTTGTCGTCAAGGATTGAATGACTTTTACCAGC
Organism: Victivallales bacterium; assembly: GCA_017963875.1. The sequence continues at coordinate 1,265 of JAGCTA010000068.1, forward strand.
CGCGCGTCTCGCAGCGGTGACGCAGAATGTGTCAGCCAGAAGACGAAGACGCTCATGAAACACAGTTGATGTACGCTATATCAGGCTAGGACGTCTGAATCCTCATGGTTTCAGCGGCCATGGGAGATTTCATCGGGTCCAGAGGAAAATATGTAATCATGCAATTCAGAAAAATGCCGTTAAGAAGGGATGATAGTCGTGGCAAGCGCATGAAAGTGCTGATTGTGACTCCCGAAATCACGTATGTTCCGCAAGGGATGGGGAATATTGCGCTTCATCTGTCCGCCAAAGCAGGCGGGCTGGGGGATGTTTCAGCGTCCCTTGTATCTGCCCTGTTTGAGATGGGCGCGGATGTCCATATTGCCTTGCCGCATTATCGCAGGATGTTTCATACGGAAATCACTGATTTGCTTGATGCCAAGTTGAAGCGGTATTTCGAGGCATTCCATAGCCATGGAAGGGACAATGTCGCCCGAATCCATCTTGCAGAGGATCGTGCTTTCTACTACCGTGAGAGCGTGTATAGCAAAAGCAGCGAGGATTCATTGCGGATGAGCCTGACTTTCCAGCGTGAGGTTATCAACCATATCATCCCTGAACTGCATCCTGACCTCATCCATTGCAATGACTGGATGACGGGGCTGATTCCAGCCTTTGCCAGACGCGTCGGCATTCCCTCGCTTTTCACTGTCCATAACATCCATACGCAGAAGACGACGCTGGAGCAGATTGAGAATTTCGGCATTGACACTGCGATGTTCTGGGAGGACCTCTATTTTGAGCGCCAGCCATACAATTATGAGGAAACACGCTCGAACAATGCCGTGGACCTGCTGACCAGCGGCATTTTCAGCGCACACTTCATCAATACCGTCAGCCCGACATTCCTAAAGGAAATCGTTGAACGCAGACATGGGTTTGTTCCACCGCAAATCCAGGAGCAGATGGCGAACAAGTTCCATGCAGGCTGCGCCGTCGGTATCCTGAATGCGCCAGACCCAGATTATGCGCCTGAACATGACAAGTATCTCGTGGAAAAGTACACGGCGGAGAATTTCATGACGGCGAAAAGACAGAACAAAGTAGCGCTCCAGGAGGCGCTGGGGCTTAAGATTGACCCTGATGCCCCGTTGTTCTTCTGGCCGTCCCGTCTTGATCCAATTCAGAAAGGACCGCAACTGCTGACGGATATCCTCTACAATGTCATCCATGATTATTGGGAAAGTGGTCTGCAACTAGCCATTGTCGCGGATGGCGCGTATCAGCAGTATTTTGTTGACATCATGCGCCAGCATGGGTTCTATGAACGCATGGCGGTTCACGGATTCAACGAACGGTTGTCGCATCTCGCCTATGCCGCCAGTGATTTTCTGTTGATGCCTTCGCGCTTCGAGCCGTGCGGGCTTCCCCAGATGATTGGCCCGTTGTATGGCACGTTGCCACTCGTGCATGACACTGGCGGACTCCATGACACTGTCGAGCATCTTGATGTTGGCGCTGATTTCGGCAATGGCTTTGTCTTCAGATTCTATGATTCTCAGGGGCTTCGCTGGGCTTTTGATGAGGCGATGCGCTTCTATCACCAGCCGCAGGATGTCCGTATCCGAAATATCGTTCGCATCATGAATGACGCCAAGGCGCGGTTCAACCATGATGTCACTGCAAATTCGTATATCAAGTTGTATGAGCAGATGCTCCAGAGACCATTGATACCTGGCAAGGCGGACAACAAGGACTGATGCTTTGGCATCTTGATGTTGACGAATGAACCGCAAAACCTTGCTTGATGTAATCCATTCCAGTTATTTTCGATAAATGCAAGAAGATTTTTTAACAGATCCAGCCAATTTTTACCGCGAGAGCATGGATGCTTTGGCGCATTTCCTTGGCATTTCTCCAGCCGATGCCATCAGAACGATGTCCGATTTACTTTTTACGCTCCATGGCTTGGCGAAGACACTATATAATTACAGGGCGGAGCCGCAGAGTGCGGAATATGTCCAAGCATTGACGGCCTTGGATGCCGTAAGCGGGAATCTTGCTCATGCAACATTGTTCCAGAAACTGGTGAAGTCTTTGCGAGAGGCGGAAAATGACGAAGGGCGGCGCGCCAGTCTTATTGAGGAATTTTCCGTGCTAATTCGTTATTGCCATGACAATCTTGGGAGAGGGTAATGCGTCTGGCAAAGGGACACATAACAATGCTGCTGATGGCTATGGCTGTCGGCCTTTGTGTGTTCTGCATCGCCCAGCCAAATCCAGTGGTAGAATTCGCGACAAAGGAGAACACACTGTCCGAAGAAGAAATCGTCGGCCTTGTGTTTCGTGTCGCGGACGGCGACACTTTGACGCTGAGAGATGCTCGAGGGAGGAAGTTCAAGGTCCGCCTTTATGGGATTGACAGCCCAGAATCGGATCAGCCGATGGGGAGACAGGCGGGAGCAGAATTGGCTAGACTCGTGAAAGGTAAAAATGTCAGAGTTCTTTCAAATGGACTTGATCGTTTTGGTCGTACTGTGGGGCGCGTCTATCTCGAAAGGCAGTATATCAACCTGGAAATGGTGAAACGCGGCTTCGCATGGCATTATGCTTCGTTCGCACCCAAAGAACATGACCTCGCCCAAGCGGAGAGGGAGGCGCGAAAAAACAGGCTTGGTATTTGGCAGGTGGCGAATCCATTGCCTCCATGGGAATTTCGGAAGAGGTTTATGATTTCGGCGAA
>JAGCTA010000523.1 GCA_017963875.1 Victivallales bacterium
GACTCTTAATAATTCATCTTTTTGTTCTTTTGAAAGACTTTTAGCCCTAGTATCTGCAAAAAGAATCTTTAGCAGTCCAGTCGTCCAAGTTTTGATATCCGATGAATGGGGAGCATGGTTGATTTTGTCTTTTACCAATAGTTCATTGATGGCATTGATTGCTTCATTTTCTGAAAAATCAGCAATTGTTTTTTCATATTCAGGCATATATCGTCTGACATCCTGAATAAACGCTGTCTCAGGTATCTTATTCTCATCAACTAGGCGTTCAAGCAAAAACTGGATAATTCCTCTTTCGATTTTCGTTCTGCTATCCAATTCAAGTTCTTCTGGTTCAGGCGCTTCAAAAAGAAATTATGGGGCGTTTCCCATATTGGTCATTGACGCTGGATCAAACTTGTTGACCTTGCAAAGTACTGATTCCTGCCAATTGCTTTGGAAAACAGACGCATAGCCTGTGCGAAGGTGTGACAGTTCTTCAATTTTGCTGTCTGAAAGTCCCTGTCCTTTCCCGACAAGAAGCCTGTCTGAATAATCTGGCAGGTTAAAGACGATTTTAGTGTTTGTATTTCTGATGACCGCTGGATCAAGCAAGTCTGGTGCCTGGTCTGCAATAATGAAACCCTCGCCGTATGTTCTCATTTCCGCGATTGCATTCGTCAGCATTTCAATTGACTTTCCAGTCAGATTAGTTCCCTCATCCGTCTGGACAGATGAGGTTTTTCTTAACAAATGATGTGCCTCTTCAAGAACTGTGATATGCTTTAAACTGGAATTTGCGGCAGATGCATTTGCGATGCGATGCTCTTGGAGTTTCATGAAAATGATGCCCATGAGCAAGGCCTTTGTTTCCATTGAACTAACTCGTGACAAATCGACAATAACGGGTCTGTCGAACAGTGCTTCTTGGGGAAGTTCCTCTTTCTGAAGAAGGCTTCTGTAATAGCCGTTGGTCAAAGAACCAACTCTTTCAAGCAATGCACCCTTGTAGTTGCCAGTAACTTCTGCTGAATAGTCCGTTTCCTCTATGATTCCTGGAAGCACATCCATTAAATCGGTGAAATCTGGAAAGACCTCAGGAGAATAATCATTGCGTGATGTCAGCAGATTCCAGCCGTATTTTTCGTATGTTTTCTCAATTGCTTTCTTGAGAATTGCTGGCATGGCTGAATACATTGGCCATGCTGCGTTAAGAATGCCGATGAGTCGGTCGATATGCTCAATGATATGGATGCCTTTGGGGAAGGAGAATGGATTAAGGTGCAGAAGTTCCGTCTGATACGGATTGGTTCCATATACGGTAACGCTTCTCAAGCCACCAAATATGTCCTTGTATTCTCCCTTGGCTGGCTCAATCACGAGAAACGGTATGCGCTCTTCACGCAGTTTTGCCAGAATGCCATAGATGGCATTGGACTTGCCAGAGCCCGTACTTCCCGTTATAAACGCATGAGAAGTCAGGGAATCCAGATCAAGATCAACTGGAAGATTATTGTATTCCTTGTCGAGATGGATGATATGTCCGAAATGATAGACTCTTTTTCCATCCGTGCTGTTTGAGATGCTTACAACTGAACGCCCGAATTCGGCAGATGTGAAGACTGGTATCCCTGGCAAAGATTTTTGAGGCAGTGACATTCCAACAGCCAATTCAGGAGTCGAGAGCATCGATGTAGGCGAATATAACTCTCCCTGGGCGTTCATGAAAAGAGGATGCCTGAATTTCGCCAGTTCATTTCGTATGGCAGGCAGATTGGCATCCCTACCGTCCCATTGCATGATTGCCGAATGCTCGACACCACTTTGTTCGCCTCGGAGAATTCCAGACAATACGTTGGCACCAACGCTTGTGACATTGTTTGTGTCCCCAATGAAATATGCCGACCAATTCCATCCGCCATAGTTTTTTGCCTGGCGGAGACGTACGAGTTGCTCATCCAAAATCTTCAGAGACTCGACAAGGTATTTTTCGACGACTGCATAATTGAAGGAGATTCCTTGCAAATCCGTTAATGTCGATGTGTCCTGCGATGAATCCTGAGTCGTCTTGGTTTTGCTTCGACCGTGTTGTATGGCAGTTGATGTCCCATCCGACATTCCAGTGGCCATGGAGTTGGAATTCGTTGCGGTATTGGCATCGCTGGCCGATTCTCCACGTGTATAAGCCTTGCTTGTTGATGAAGAATTCGTAGTTGTGTCTGAGTGGCTTGAACCTGTTGTATCGGAGTGACTTGTGGTTGTAGTAGAACTTCCAGCAAGGTCCCCGATGCCACCACCAAGCATGCTTCCTGCTATGGCACCAACTGGTCCCCAAAACATCCCCAGAGTTCCTCCTACCACTTTCCCTATGGTACCATAAGACTTTGTTCGGCCAGTACTTGTCGTGTCTGTATGTGATGAATTTGTTCCGTCTGTATGGGATGAGGAATATCCCGTCGTATTGGTATCTGTCAGGGATTCGCTTGATGTTTTTGACTTGGTGTTCGAGAGTGATTTTGATTGAGTCTGAGTTTTGGTATCCGTGTGGCTTGTGGTGTTCGTCTGTGATATATTTGTCGAAAGCGCAGTGGAATACGAATGGCCGATGCTTTTTGCCAAGGCCATGCTCTGCTGCTGGGTCAATGACAGTTGATTCAAATTCATCAGGGAAAGTTGCGAATACAAGTTTTGATATGCACGTTCCACTTGCGAAATTTTCTCGTTTGAAATGGGTGTGGCGAGAAACAATGCTACATACGGTTTGTCTCCCATCGCGTCTATGATTTTTTCAAGCCCTTGCGCAAATGGAATATCGTTGTCATTTTTCCTTGATGGAATGCCTGTAACACAACTGACGCATTTCCCCTGCCTGATTTCTTCGCTGAGTTCCAAAAGAGTGTCTTGATCGACATCCTCGGCGATGATACCTGGAAAATTTCCCTGAAGCGCTCCCTCCATTGTCGCCATTGCTGTCGCCGTGGCGTTGGAATCATGGGAGTTGATTCCAAGGTACAATTCCATCTTGTTGCCTGAATTGTTCAAAATGACAAAGATGGAACTGTCAGCAGAACTGAGCGCGGAAAACAGACTGTTGAATTTTAAAAGATTCTCTTCTTTTTTATCATAGACAATCTTGACAATTCGGTCGGTGCGTACTGTTCGAAGCGCTTGTTTGAAGGAATCCTCGGAATTGACTGCCGTCATGGAGGGAATCAACGCCAATTGCCCCTTTGAAATCATTTCATCAAACAGTTTCCAAATGGATGTCCCTTCCTGTGTCTGTTCTTTTAGCGCCAGTTCTGCCATATAGTCATGCTCCTTTTCAGATATCTTCGTCTTATCATCCTTTCAGTCTTGCCAAGAACTCGTCAATACGTCTGCCAACAGAACCGAAAAGTTTTTCCCAGAAGCCGATTTGGCGTGCCATAGTGACACGAGATTGTGAACTGGAACTTCCTCCCTGTTGCGTTCTTGTTTGTTGATTCCTTGTCTCGCCTGGCGCTTTCTTTGGCTCATTGGGCTGTTGTCCCTTTTGAGTTGCCTTCTCTGAGTCCCCTAGGCTGCTCGAAGATGCTTTGGGTGTTGTCTCATTTTGGGTGCTTTGGGTAAATTCTTCATGCAATGTACCGCTGAGAGAGGGAGACGAAGCGTCTTGTGCTTGTGGAGTTTCAGGCATTTGTACTTCATTAGCCTTTGGCCACTCGACAGAAGGAGTCTCTGTCTTCTGCTCGACGGTTGTTGGGGCGACAGACGATTTGGGAGCAGTGGAAGTCTTGGCTACCGAATCTTGTGTCGAAACCTCCGCGACGGTGTTTGTGATTTTCTCTTCAATCGGAGCGGAAGATACACTTTCCACATGCTTTTCAGCCTTATCCGATGTGGAAGTAGCAGGCGTGGCTGAAGTAGCCGCTGCAACCACGGTTTGCGTGGCCTGGGTTGTGGACGTAACTGCGGATGCGCTGGAACTTTCCTGATTCAATTCGCCGATGATTTCACATGCAAAGGCCAGTTTTTCCCTGGAGAAGTTCATCCTCAAACGGCTTTTGATGCTCCGCAACGTATCTTTGGTCTTTGGCAGACTGAAATCAAAATGTCCGTTATCAACCTCAAACAGTTTCTCTGTCATTTTCTCTGCAATGGCATCGGCCATAGCCAATGTCTGTGGCTTGCCTGACGAAGACATATCTTCGTCAAGACAACCGATTATCACGGTACGGATTTCAGACAGGTCGCCGCCTTTAAGAGCCGCCAAAATTTCATCGTTCAAGTCCATTTCTTTTCTCCATGGTTAGATTGCCAGAATATTGTCAACTTTCTGCTTGAAGGCATTGAACCATTCCACCTTCTTTTTGTTTTCAGCCACGAGACGTTCCTTCTCCGCTTTGTTTGCATTGGCGTTTGCCAACTGGTTGCTGATTTCTTTGACGCGGTCATCAATGACATCCATCAGGTTCAGCAGGGTTTCCTTAGCATGCTCGACATTATCCTGTGCATTCTCCTTGAATCTTTCGATATTGTCCAGTGAGAACTTTCGGATGGTTTTGGCGACAGTACGATGAATTGCTTTCAGGTTGACGACTCTGCGGTCTTCCATGACATCCCTGTCTTCAAGTACGTCGCGAGTTTCGTACTTGTCGCGGGTTTCATATACATCTTCGGTCTTGTAGTCTTTAACTAGTTGCTTAATATCTTCCCATCCATCGTGAACTCTTTCTTCGCCAATACAAACTTCACGTTTTTTTAGCCAGAGAAAACCATAACGCTCTGTCTTATATTGTTTTTCATAATGATATAATTCACGTCTTCCAACGACCTCTTCATGTGAGCCTGCCTCAACCTGCTTGGTTCCCACCTTGACTTGTTCTGTTCCTATCTTGACTTGCTCTGTTCCGACTTTGACTTTCTTCGTGCCAGTTTTCACCTGTACGGTTTGTGTATAATCCATGACCATTTCTGTGACGGAGGGCATGGACATGCTTGCCTTCTGAAGTGTTCGCATGGATTCGTTTTCTGGGAAATTCTCATTGATGATGCTGGCGACATACTCCTGATATTCATCTCTTAACTTTCCAATGACGTCGAAATATTCTTTCTTAAGGGAATCATTCAGGGCGACAGTTACTTCTGCTTCCAGGCTCTGGCACCGTTTGAGGGCATCCTCGACGAGGCGATTTGCCTCACGCTCTGTTGCCTTTTCCTCTGAGAAATCGTTAGTCATGTCTTCAATCAACCTTTCTGACTCATTCATCAATTCTTCGCATGTATCCTCGGCATTCTTTGAAAGGGCGTAGTGCATTGACTTTACTTTTGCTCGGAAATTCTGCGCCTTCTGGATGCTTGCCTGGTCATCTGTAAAATGCTTGACCGAATCAACAATCTTTTTGAGTTCTTCTTCAGACTTCGCCAACTGCTCATTCATCGCCCCTGCAACGACGCTCTGCTGCATGACTTGATTGAATGTATCTACGGTGTCCTTCAGTTTTGCGGGAAGCGCATGTTTCTGCAAGAAGTCGTTCAACAATTCCTCGACAATCGGAATCCCGCTTAGGAGTTCGGCGATTTTACGTTCGTCATTGCTGTTTTTTGCTTCCCGCAGGCGTTCCTCCAGATGTCTGGCGCAATTTGCGCTCAAGCGTTTCTTGGAGTGTTCAATCATGTTCATCTCGGGTTCTTCAGTGAATAACTCTATCTGAGCATTCAAATCACCCCGTTCCTTTCGTGTTAAAGATTCCTTTGGCAGACGAAGCATTTTGGCCAATTGCGCCGATGCAGGAATGATGATTGGATTCATAAGACCATGGTCATGCAGGTATTGGCGGACATTCTCCATCGCCCTGGTTACAGATTCTCCTTTTTCAGGATCAAAAGCATCAATTTTATTGGCAACAAACACAAATCGGTCATGCGCCTTGCGCCCGCCTTTTTCCATCTCCTTGCAAACCAATTTCAGAAGGCTGTCGTCATCGCGGGTACTCAACTGTGTTGAGTTCAAAACATACAGAACCATTGACAGGGGCTTGCTTTGGATTGCTTCGAGTGTCGCCTGTTCATGGGCGGCATTTCGTGCATTGTTTGGTCCAGGAGTATCAACGAACACGTATGTGCAGGAACTCGTCTGGTTGACAGTCGGGATGTTACCTCTGACTTCGATGCAATGAGTCTTTTCGTCATCATTCCATTCTGTAAGAGTCTCGCGAGTGGCGGGAACGATTTCGGACAACGGATTGCCGTCCTTGTCAAATCGCTGTGCGAGGAATTCAGTCATGTTGTCATCATCTTCAATTCTTGCGATCGTGGCAGTGCAGGCCTCGTTCTTCGCAGGCATCAGTTCCTGCCCGATGAGGGAATTGATCACCGTTGATTTTCCAGAGGACATGGTGGCTATGACGTTGACCTCGAAATGAGGATCAGTTGCCCGCTCAAATGCATTTTTCATTTCCTCGGAATTGAACAGTTCGGCAAATGGCCCATGCTTTCCTTCTTCAAATAGATTCTGGAGTTTCTTCAGGCGCATCTCATCATTGATTTTGGAGATGTTTGTGGAAATCTGAATGTCGAATTCAGGATTCTTGACCGTATAGTCTTGTGCTGCGGAAATCACATCTTCCGCATCCCATTCTGTTCCTGTGAATTGGACGAGCATCTTCTTTTCACGACGCTCTTCATAAAGCACATCGAAGAATTTGTCAATCCAGTTCTGAATCCTGTCCTGTGTCATTACATGCAAGGTGGAATTGACAGGAACAGGCTCATTGTCCAACGTAAGTTCTGTAGTGACAAGGTAGGGGTTGTAAACGATTCCAACATTCAGCATTTTGGTTTCTCCATTGGGTTGTTGTATTACTATTTTATTGGCAAAATCACCATTGTTGTCTGGAACGAAATCGTGCGAGTGGTCATAGGTCCAACGACCGTTGACGAGATATTTGAAGAAATGAGTTCCTGCGGGGAGATATAGATTTACGAAGAACATATTCCCATTGTCTTCTTTGCGGGACATGGTGACAGTTCTCCAGTTATTTGCGCTGCAGGCTATCTTGACATCTCCGATAGATTCAGTGGAAAACTCGATATGTTGAAAAATCTTTGCCCCTTCCATGTCTGATGTTTGGGATTTGGGTAAAGATTCAATCTCCTTGTCTGACAGAATGACATCTGTTTTCTCAACTTCCTGTGGCATCAGATCGCTGTCTGAAGCGACTTCTTCGTTATCGTCGTCATTCTGTTCATCTGCCTCATCTTCTGTATCCTGAATATTATTGGAATCATTGGAGTTTATCTGTTCAGAAGGCGCGATACTGAAGATTTTATCTTCAATGTATTTTTCCAGATATGGTACGCCAGATAAGGCATCAAGCAAATACAAGTCCTTGTAGGAGTAGAAACGGTCGTGGATATAGATTTTTCGAGTCGGTGTGAGGAATTTGCCGTTGTTGTATTCTTCTATTGCATCATGCAACTGTTCACAATTTTCCAATGCATTTTTGTATTCTGACGAGAACGTCTGGAACAATTCAAGCAAACTTGCCAATTCCATTTGATTCCGTTGAGAAAGAAGGCAGATATAACTTCTTGTCTTCCTCAGTTTCCCTCTTTTCCCCTGTTTTCCCTTGGTTGGAAGGAAGATGCTTCCTTTGACCTTTTGTCCAGTCAGTTTTGAATATTGAAGGACCGTTAGGCGTTTGGCAGAGCGCATGGCTAGACGGATGTCTGAAGAGAGTCTGCTGCATACTGGTACTACCATTGGATGATGAAAGCCCAGTTGCTCTTCCAGATATTTGCATGTTGTCTTGACTTGCTCGAGCACGCTTTCGCCTTTTTCAACATCCAATAGGTCGATTTTATTCAAGGCAAAGAGAATTTGAGTCTTTTTGTCAATGTTTTCACACTGTTTCTTTAATTTGTTGAGTAGCGTCCATTCATCCCTAACGCCTGCGACTCCTGAATTGATTACGAAAATCAAAGTACTGAAATCGTTTTCAGCAATCACCTGTTCAGTTATCTTTTCATGTGCGTCACACATTGAGTTATTTGGGCCAGGAGTGTCAATGAAACATACCCTCACGCCTGACGGGGTATTCGCAATGTTTGGTAGATTCCCATGCAGTTCAATTTCTTTGGGTGCTTCATGATTCCAGGACTGCAATGTTTCTCGTGTCACGTAGTTGTTCCACTCTGACCATCCTGATGCAGTCCTATATCTTCCGTTAAAATAATTTAATTCATCATAATCTTCGATTTTAAAGACAGTTGCAGTGCATGCTTCATTTTGCGATGGTAATAGTTCCGTTCCCATAAGAGCATTCAATAATGAAGATTTTCCTGCACTCATGGTCGCAACAACTGCGATTGAATACCTTGTGTCATCAGAACGCATAAATAATCTATCCTTTTTTTCAAATATGGCTAAATATGGCTAAAGGGCTTGGGTTTGGTTTGCCCTCAATGGATTGTCCTGTTTTATTGTTTGGCTCAATGTCGCGGTTTGCTGTGCCATCCTTGACGATAATAACGTTGTTGATTGTCCCCATTTGAGATATGACGACTTCTGGGTTGTTGTCATCCATGCACCAGACGCCGTCGACGAAGAACTTGTACTGATAGCAGCCAGGCTCCAATGGGAGACTGATGGCATATTCGCCCTTGCCGTTTTTGTCCACAAGTGCAAATTCCATTGTATTCCAATTATTGAAATCACCCGCCAGGTAAACCTGAGAACCTATCTCGGCTTTTTTGACGAATTTTATGTTGTGAGTCATACTGTTGTCTGTCATATTCTTCAAACTATTTCCTCTATTAATTTTATCCGTACGTTTTTCGGAATTCTTACATCTATTTTTATAGTAAGTTTTTTTTTCCCTTGCATTGAACTGAAAGGCTGGTTGACAAAGTCATATATCCAGCATTATTTCGCCAATTTGATTAGAACTTTCCCAATGAGTGGGACTATACATCGCAACCATCTAAACTAAAACGTCTTGCAACCAGATCAGTGGCACACCGCAATGGCGGGGTGCCTTTTTTTGTCGCCATATTCCCGCCAGTTCCAGTGGAAAAAAATA
>JAGCTA010000524.1 GCA_017963875.1 Victivallales bacterium
AATGCGGAAGTTCGCAGGGAAAATGCGGAAGTTCGCAGGGAAAATGCGGAAGTTCGCAGGGAAAATGCGGAAGTTCGCAGGGAAAATGCGGAAGTTCGCTCCGATAATGCGCAACCTGATATTCCATATAGATTAAAAGAAAAGATTGAGGCATTGAATCGTCATGTTAAAACTGAAATAATTCAGCAAATCATTATTGAATTATGCCTTTATTGTCCAATGCGGAGGGAAGATCTCATGAGGATTCTTAACCGTAAAGAGCGTACAATACAAAAAATAGTAACTCCTTTACTTGGCAAGGAACTCGACTATCTATATCCGCTGATGCCACACCATCCGCGTCAGGCATACGTCGCGAAGAAAAAAACAGATTCCCAAAATGGAACAGATTCCCAAAATGGGAAAAGCAGAGGACTCTAGGCGTGAATGGCGAAATGCAAATCAAATCTTAGATGCTGATCTTCGAGTCGGAGGATGGGAAGTTTCATATTGAAGTCCGTTTCGAGGACGAAACCGTCTGGCTGACTCAGGCGTTAATTGTTCAATTGTTTGATAGTAGCAAGGCAAATATAAGTGAGCATATTGCCAATATTTTTGCTTCAGGAGAACTAAGCCCCGAGGCAACTGTTCGGAAATTCCGAACAGTTCAGCAAGAGGGAACTCGAATGGTCGAAAGGGAGCGTGATTTCTACAACTTAGATGTCATTATCTCGGTGGGGTACCGCGTCAACAGTCGTAGGGCGACGCAGTTCCGTCAATGGGCGACCAAGTAGTTTTTTCAGCACTTTTTGAACGTCGCGGGCAGGGAGAGCATCTGGTAGGCCATGGCGAGGGCCATGCGACGATGGCCTTCGGCGCCCGGATGGAGCAGGTCGGTGTCCGCAACATGGAAGAACGGCGCATGGGATGGCGTCAGCGGGTAAAGTCCGCTGATGCTGTTGAGGTCGATGACGGGGACCGCCCAGATATTGCCAGCGTCCTTGATCGCCTGAATGTATTCGTCGACGTAGAGGCCGATGTCATTCGTGAAGGACTCCTCTGGCTGGATGTTCGTGCCGCCGAAGGTCGCGAAGCCCCTGTGGATAGGTGTCATTAGGACAATCTGCTGCAAGGGGAAGGTTTCCTTGAGATAGGCCATGACGATGTTGATGCGTCCGCGGAACGTTGTTTCGTCCATGAGGAAATGCCTGCGCTGCTTGACCATGAGGCGTCCGTGCGAATTGACCTCCTCCATGGCGGTCGACCACCATTCGCCCATCGGGACGCCGCCATTAAAGTCATTGGTCCCCGCGAAGATGAAAATGGCATCGACGTTGTCGCCGTGTTCGTCGTGGAGTTTCTTCGCCTGCCCGAGGATGTCAATCATCCGATGGCCGTTGATGCCGTAGACCAAATGCTCCAGGCCGAGCCATTCATTAAGGAATTGCCAGTAGTTCTTTTCAGTTCCGACATGCACTTTGTCCGTGATGGAGTCGCCGAGAAACGCGACTTTCTTGCCTGACCATTGTGTGTTCTTGAGGTCCATGTTAGTCTCCAATAGATTGATTTATCTTTTGTTTTCAAGAAGTTGTTCCAATATCTTGAGTACTTGGCGGTAGTCGATCTTTACGCAACCGTCGTACCAATGGCGGAATTCTCCAGAAAGGTATTCTGGAATGGCGGCTTCGTATTCCTTTAATGCTTCCTGGGCGGCCAGAAGATGGTTTGGAATCGCGTCATCGTCGCCGTTTTGGAAGGAGCAAAGGGCCTGAAGGCACTCGTGTTCGCAACGACAGAAGCAGCGATTCAATGTGGCAGGATAGGTGAGTTGCGCATAGAGGAAGCCAGCCTCGGACGGTGGCAACGTTGGCTGAAGTTCCAAACACTTCTTCTGCACACGCGCCATGCTCTCCTCTTGACTTTGCAAAAGGATGAGATGCGCGTCTGTGTCGCTGGTGTCGGGGAACATATCCGAAAGCGAATCAAGAAAGATGCCTTTCGATGTGTTGCCCTTCGACGATTCTCTGTTGCCTGAGAGGATTGCGTTGAGAGCGCGGATGCTTCTTGAAAAGAGCAGTCCGTCGTTGCAGACGGCGATTCCCCTGGAGTTCTTTTCGTAAGCGTCAAAATAGTCGATGTAGCACTGCTGGATTTCCTTTTGATTGGTGGAAAAATGCTCATGCACCCATCGTTCAAGGAATGTCTCTGGGATAAAATCATCTGGATTCAATGTGATTTTTGCGGTCGCTGTTAGGCCGTAGATGAATTCACGGATGTTCGACGCATTGAAGATGGCGTATTGGAGTTTCCTCGTCGCCATTGCGGTTGTAAGCAACTTGTAATAGTCTCGAACGCCGATGGCCTGTGCAAGATGCGTTCCGACGATAATCGCATGATGGCTGTATATTCCGTATGCTGCGCCTGGCTGGTTTGGTGACAGGAAGAAATCATCTTGGAGGCGCCATCCTGCGCAGTTGTCTGAGAAGACCGTGATGACTTTGGGTGGAATGTCCAGAAGTCCCATAAGGCTGAACAGGGAGCCTTCCCCCCATAGCGTGGTGGAGAAAACGGCATTCTTGTCCCCAGTAATATCCCATACCATCTGCTGCTGTTCACGGATGGCGTTGGAGATGACCGCAGCGCGTTCGGCGTCTCCTTCTGGGGCGGCGCCTGCCTCCCAGAACGGTTTGTCGCCGCGTCCTCGCAATCCAAGTTGCCAGATGACTTCTGGGTATTTTGTCCATCGCCTTATGGAATCACGCCAGACCTCACGCAAAGCGTCTGGTTCGGAAAAATAGGAAAAGCTGTGAGATTCGCCTCTCGCCTGCCAATAGTTGTCAAAGCCGAATGCGCTGACGCCGAGCGGTTCCACATGGTGCATGGTGAGTATGAATCCACGATTTGAGAACTCCTCCAGCAGCATTTCCTCCTCTGAGTTTCGAATATCGACGAAACTGGCGGGGATGGCGAGATTATAGCCCATGCGCAACAGGGTCGAAGCCACTCTGCGTACGGTGTTTCGTGAGATGACAGTATGGTAATAGCGGTAGGAGGTATGGCGCGGACCGCCGATTTCCCAGCCTGTCAATAAATCCTCGTCATTGATAAATACCCCTCGGTAGCGAATGGCAGGATTGCCGACGGAACGCTGAATATCGGGCCAGCAGGGATTGTCCAGCCGTCGGATGGGCAACTGGCTCCAGAGGAAACTTGGGCTGACATGCAGGAAATCAGATGAGAAGGCATAGATGCCATAGATGGTGCCACGGGTATCCGAACCGTCAATGAAAAGCAGATTTCCCTTTTCCGAGTGAAGACGGTAGTTTTCAATGGCGTTGGAGGGAAATTCCTCAGGTATAATGCGGATGATGATGCCATTGACTGCAGGCGGAGCGGGGATAATTTTCGTCTCCGTCAGACCGCCTGTGACGGCAAATATATCCTGTGCAAGATCTTGCGCTGCAAGACTCAATGGGATGGAGTTTTTGTCCTGGACATAAAATTCCATTGAGGATGAAAGGATAAAGGGATTATTCATGAAGTTCAGATGGTTTTGGCGTGAGTGCAAAAAGTGATTTCACCAGCATCATTTTTGCAATGCTCTATTCCCCATGAGGATAGGTTCGACCTCTCCAAGGTCGGAATGCTTTCAGTTCGGCTTCCCCAGGTTTCGCTTTGCTCAACCTAGGGTTACTGATATTTGACCCATTCGGGGGCTTTGCACAGTCTCGTTGGCCTGTACAATTACCGCCCCTCAAGGGGAATAGAGCGTTTTGCAAAAATACCGCTCGAGCGTAACGCCCCAGCGGTATTCTGAATGAAAGTCTTGTGATAGACTCCTGAAACAAATGGAGCGGGCGAAGGGAGTCGAACCCTCCTAGCCAGCTTGGGAAGCTGGAGCATTACCGATATGCTACGCCCGCGTTCTAAACGGCATTTAATATAATGGAATTGAAAAAATCCGCAAGTGCCTTTTCGTATTTTTACAAAAAAACGTCTTTTCAACTTGTTTTAAAGATATGTCCATGTAACTTATGCAAGGTAGAAGACATTTGTTTCAGAAAACGTTGTCCATGGCTAAGCGATATGGCGATGTCTTGATTGTTCGAGCATGGGTAGGGGGCGAATGGATGTGCACGCTATATCCCTAGATACGATACGGTTCGGAAAATGAAATATACATTCAGGTTCAAAGACAAATCAATGACGCTTGGGGAGGACCCCCGAATGATGGGCATTGTCAATGTCACGCCTGATTCATTCTATGATGGCGGTCGCCATGACGCGGTCGGGGCGGCTGTCGAATACGCGCTTAAACTGATTGGAGAGGGCGCGGACATCATTGATGTCGGCGGGGAATCGACGCGTCCTGGGCACGAACCAGTGGACGAGGAGACAGAATGCTCACGAGTCGTTCCCGTCATCAGGGAATTGCGCCGACAGACGGACATCCCGATCAGTGTCGATACCATGAAAACGCGTGTCGCAGAAGCGGCCCTTGACGCTGGTGCCGACATTCTCAACGACGTGACGGGGCTGCATCTGGAGATGACAGAAAAACATGCTCTGCTGAGGCAGTACGGTGCAGGATGCGTCGTCATGCATTGGCAAGAGCGTCCCGCAGGCTGCGGAGACACCTCTTATGTCGATTGGGTGGTCAGATACCTGGACGAAACCGTCAATGCCGCCGTCGTGGCGACTGGGCTTGACAGAGACCATTTCATGGTCGATCCTGGCATCGGCTTTTCCAAGAGCGACGATGAGAACCTTCGTCTGCTTGCGCATATCGACAGGCTTCACGACACGAGGACGCCTGTGCTGCTTGGCATTTCGCGAAAGTCGTTCATAGGGCGGCTGGCGAAAATAGAATCTCCAGACGACCGTCTGTTTGGAACGGCTGGCGTTACGGCGGTCGGGGCGTGGCTTGGCGTCGAGGTTCATCGCGTCCATGACGTCGCCGCAATGCGGCAGGCGGCTCAGATGGCCATGGCCATTGCAAGGTACACTTAAGGACAACGTGCCCTTTCCTCATGAATGCGGGGGACAAATCCGTAACTTTAAAAACAAGAAACAAGGATGGAATTTTCCGAAGTCATTAGAAATATCATTGAAATCGCCGCATTGACGGTGATGTACTTCTACATTCTGCGCGTTCTGCGTGGGACACGCGGACTGATGTTGCTCATCACCGTCGTTGTGTTTCTTGCTTTATTGTGGCTGTTGGCCAATTATTTTTCCTTGCCCGTCCTGCTGTGGATTCTTGAAAAACTGCTGGGGTTCATGCCGCTTTTCATCATCGTGATATTCAAGCAGGAAATACGCAGAATTCTAACGGCACTTCAGATGGGTAGTGTTCGTGCGCGGCGTATGCTTGCGCCGAAGGCCGACCATCCGCAGGCGGCGTTGCTCCTGCCAGTCATTGAACATCTCCATAGTAACCGCGAGGGGAACCCCGTCGGGGCTCTCATAGCCATCGAGCAGTCTGTCGGGCTTGAGTCATGGAGCGTCACTGGCTCCATGATTGGCGCGAAACTGCATGAGGAGGACAAGTTGCTGGAGACTATATTCTTCGAGGGAAGTCCGCTTCATGACGGTGGTGTCATCATAAGGAAGATGGAAATTCTCGCGGCGGCATGCACATTCCCCTTGAGCACGGAACGAGACGATGGCGATGTCGTGTATGGCATGAGGCACAAGGCGGCATTGGGACTTTCCGAGCAAAGTGATGCCGTTGTCATTGTGGTTTCAGAGGAAACAGGGGCCGTCAGTCTTGCTTATAATGGCAAAATGGAGCGCATGTCGGACTTGGAGCAACTTCGCAGAAAACTCAATTCTCTGCTCCAGCCGCTGCGGATATCGGAGAGCAGGGGACTGATTGGCGGAACAATTCGTTTCGGCTACTGGATCTGGAGTCATGTACGCAAAGGATTTGCCAATCTGTTGTTGATAAAACGTCATTTCACCGATAAGTCAAAATGAAAGATAGTTCTGAAATAACACGATGGATTAAGAAGCACTTGTTGCGTGATTTCTGGCGCAGACTCATCGCCCTTGTACTCGCTTTGGTCACTTGGACGAGTATGCGGATGATGCTGATGACCCATCGCAACATGCCGCTGAAAGTTCGCGTAGAGTATGACAGGAACAAATATTTTATTTCCAGCGACCATCTGGAAAACGCCGTCAACGTCAGGGTGGATGCCGTCGGCACGAATATATCAGGCGAGGACATTGACGATGTCACGAACTACGATTTGTATGTCACGCTGAATCCGCAGGTTCCGAATCAAAAGCAGATGTCCTTTACGCTGAATGACATCAAGACGAGGAAACTTCCAGACGGGATTACCCTTGCTTCCATGAAGCCGACTTCTTTCTCCGTTCCGTATGACCCCATTATCAGCAAGATGGTCAGGTTGAAGGAGCCTCTGGAAATGCCTTTGGAAAACAACAAGAAACTGACGATTGTCGATATGTCCGCAAAGGAGATTCGGCTGACGGGACCGTCGCAGTATATCCACGACATCACTGACTTGTCGCTGGAAAACCTCGAACCGCAGAAAATAGACATGGACCTGCCAAGCCAACAGGTTTCTTTGAGTGTCAAAAATCCCTATCCGACCTTGGAAAAGCGGCTGGTCATTGAACCGTCGGTCGTTTATTTGGACACGAGGCTTGAGGATGTCGTCAGGGACAAGGAGGTTGCGTTGAACTGCCCTCTGAAGGTTCTCATGTTGCCTGCGGATATGAAAATCACATCACAGGCTCTTTCTGATGTGACGGTTGTGCTTCGGGGCGATTCAAAGTTGGTTGAGAAACTTGACAGGCAGTCCATTCTTGCATATATCAACCTGGATGGGATTTTGGAAGATGGGAAAAGAGATTATCCCATACAGGCTGGTGGGATTCCGACGAATGTCCACTATGAACTGCGTCCAGCCATGGTGACGCTGGAACTGGAGAAGACCGAACTGCCGCCATCGGCTGCACAGCCGCAAGAGAATGATTCTGGGGGAGAATCGCAGAAAAATGAGAAATGAGACCTTTTCTGCAAAAAAATCTTTTAAATGTAATTGCCTTGTTTGCAATTTGCATTAAATTGTGCAATATATCCATTGCTTTGTCAGATTTTCCCTACGCGGGAGTGTCGGAGGAAAGCCAAGTCGAATAAGAATCCCATGAGATAATTATAGGAGTTTCAGATTTGATGAACACAAGACATTTTCGTTCGATTTTGCCAGTCATCGTTTTGGCAGCGATGTTTGTGTCATATCAGGCCTTTTCGCAGGATATGGGGCCTGAGATGATGGGGCCCGATGGCGGCGGCGCTCCGCAGCAGCCAGCATTTGATCCAGACAATCCACCTCCGAAACCAGTCAAACCCGAGGAGCCGAAGCCGCTTGAACCCGACATGGGATGGCTTGACACTAGAAAGCAACTCACGGACTTGTATGACGGCATCATAGATGCGCAGTTCGGCGATATGCGCAGGCGTCTTCGTCCAACGGCCAACCCGCTGCTTCAGCGTTTTAGGGAATATTGGTCTGAGAAGAACATCGTGTCGGAATGGAGCAGGACGCGCCCACTTGGCAACGACTGGACGTATCCAATTCCTGAAGTCACCGAGGACATCAAGGAAATCAATGAAACGCTGACGCGTGAGTTGGAGGAAGAGGCGATTCAGAAATTCCCTGACAAGACAACCGAACAGTATCTGGCTGAAGGAGAACGGATATTTGCTCTTTACAGGAGGGGAGACATGGTTGAATTCACGCTTGCGGCTGGTGGTCGCGGTGTTTCCTCAAAAGTCAGGGGAAAACTCCGTGAAGTTCAGAAGAATGTCATCAAACTTGAACCGCGCAAGATATTCACCCGCACGGACCTTCCTCGTGAAGTCGCCGCCAGGTTCTTTGTGGAGGACCATGCCGCAATGGTCAAGGAATATGCAGCCAAGGGAAAACTTGCCTGTGAACTGAACCGCAAGAATTATGTCCATGTGCAGTTCCTGAGACGGATGCCAGAACGACTTGTCGCCGCCAATTATGTGCCAGACCATATTCGCTTTGGGGAGTCGTTCACGACAAAGATCTTCAAACTCGAACAATGGGTGTCGAGGAAATACCTCGTTATGGAGCGCCAGCGCCAGCAGTGGGAGGCGAATACAACGCCCAGGACGAAAATGGAAGCCAACATGGATGCACGGCGCGACCCAGGTTCCATAGGCGCGAATATTTTCTCCGTCTTCATGGACGGGCAGGGGTTCAAATGGATTACGGCGGAGGAATCCGCCAGACTTGGTCAGGCATTGCGTAAGGACGAAGTCAATAGGCACATCGGCTGGGTGCCCAAACAGGATATCGCCGATATAGAGAACAAAATTCGGGAAATTGAATCATACCCTGAAAAATTGGAAAAGTATAAATCCGATTTGGCAAGATACGAGGATTGGGTCCGCCAGAAAAAGGAATACGATGCCCAGGGTGGCGGCGCAGGTGCTGGCGCAGAGGATGATGATGACTGATTTGCACCTCATGGGCACTGTCTTTGGTGAAATTCCATCTTGCTGAGTAACAAGGTATTTCAGGATTGCCAATTAAGAAATGAATTCAAGAAGTTTAATTAAAGCATACGATGACAACGATTTCCTGCGGGTGGACGAATGCCGAGGCGTCAGGCTTCAACTCGAATACCTGAAACCTGAAACAATCTTCAGGAAACGAAAAATCGAATCCACGATTGTCATTTTTGGCAGTGCGCGCACGCCATCTCCAGAGAAGGCGGCCAAGGCACTTGCCGACGCAAAGGCCGCAATTGAGGCGAAACCTGAGGATTCTGCCGCGAAGATGGCATTGGCGAAGGCCGAGTCGATGGTTCGTGACAGCCACTATTATCAGGTGGCTCGTGAATTCGGGGCATTGGTGACAAGGGAATGCCAAAGCCGTTCATTGGATGCGAGCAAGCAATTTGTCGTGCTGACGGGCGGAGGACCAGGGATCATGGAAGCGGGAAATCGTGGAGCGTCAGACATGGGCGGTGCCAATGCCGCGCTTAATATCACATTGCCACACGAACAGCATCCCAATGAATACATCACTCCCGAATTGAATTTCCTGCTGCACTATTTCTGCATCCGAAAAATGCATTTTCTGAAGCGTGCGAAGGGGTTGGCATGTTTTCCAGGCGGGTTTGGTACCATGGACGAACTGTTCGAGGCGTTGACGCTTATCCAGACCCATAAGATTCCCCGAATTCCTGTCATGCTGTATGGTCGCGAATTCTGGGAAAGCCTAATCAAATGGGATGAATTCGTCAAACGAGGCCTTATCAGCCCAGATGATTTGAATTTGTTCACATATTGCGAAACTGCGGAAGACGGCTGGAAAGCCATCTGCGATTTCTATTCAAAAAAAACAGGGAAGTGAATCCGTTGACATTGACGGGCTGCTCCAAACACCATTGCCAGGCAATACGTCAAGTTTTATCCATATCACAAGGACATTCGCCTGGCGTGGGGTTCTGAATAAACAATGAGAGGTATTCTGCCGTTGGCGAATTCAAGAAAGAAACAAAATCATTCAACGAGCAAGGGAGGCAATTAAATGATATTTCAAACAATCTGCGGTAAAGTCAAGTCGGTCTTCTCTGATGAACTTGGAATTGACCTTGGAACAATGAATACCCTTGTTTGCCAGGCGGACAAGGGGGTCATCATCGACGAGCCATCTGTCGTAGCGTGCTATACTGAAACAGGCAAAATCAGAGCCGTCGGTATGGAGGCTAAGATGATGCTTGGCAAGACGTCTGGTGTTCTCAAGGTATATCGTCCCGTGAAAAACGGTGTCATCGCCGATTCCACGGTCACCGACAAGATGCTGGGCTATTTCATCAAACGTGCCCGAGGATATTTCAAGATCATGCAACCTCGCGTTCTTGTGGCGGTGCCATACGGTATCACGACCGTCGAG
>JAGCTA010000525.1 GCA_017963875.1 Victivallales bacterium
GCAGAACAAGGAGAGTTTTCTGCGATGTTCTTCTCCCATGGGGACTTCCGTACGGCATACAAGCATGTCAGGGAAGATGCCGATGTTATGGAGCAGGCTGACGGACTGCTGGCTCGGCTTGGTCTTCATCTCGCCTGCTGAACGGATGAAAGGTACGAGCGTCAGATGAATCACAATGGCGTTGCCCATCCCTGCTTCGTTCTTGAACTGCCGAACGGCCTCCAAAAATGGCAATGACTCGATATCGCCCGCCGTGCCGCCGATTTCAGTCATGACGATGTCGATGCCAGGCTTGGCGGCACGTCTGATGGAGTTTTTGATTTCATCGGTGATGTGGGGAATCATCTGCACGGTCGCACCGAGGTAGCCGCCCTCCCTTTCGCGGGCGATGACTCGACTGTAGATTTTGCCGCTTGTATAGTTACTGTCGCGGTCGCAGGAGACTCCCGCGAACCGTTCATAGTGGCCGAGGTCGAGGTCTGTCTCGGTTCCGTCATCCGTCACATAGACTTCGCCATGTTGATACGGCGACATCGTGCCTGGGTCCACATTCAGATAGGGGTCGAATTTCTGCATGGCGACCGTGTAACCATGCGCTTTAAGCAAATAGGCAAGGCTGGCGGCGGTAATGCCTTTGCCAAGACCCGAAATGACGCCCCCTGTGATGAAAATGTATTTTGCCATGTGAGTTTAGAAGTAGTGTTTGTGTCGTGGCAATATTACTTTTGCTTTTTGTAGTTGAGCATGAGTTCGCGGAATTGCCCGAAGAGGTAACGTGAATCGAAGGGGCCAGGTGCCGCTTCGGGATGGTACTGGACGGAAAACGCTGGAAGGAATTTGTGTCGAATGCCCTCGATGCTTCCGTCGTTCATATTCAAGTGCGTGACTTGCAGATTGTTGGTCAAGGAATCTGGCATGATGGCGAAATTGTGGTTCTGCGATGTGATTTCCACTGTGTTGGTCAGAAGATTTCTGACGGGATGGTTGCAGCCATGATGGCCGAAATGAAGCCGTCCAGTTTTGGCACCGCATGCAAGCCCGAGAATCTGATGACCCAGGCAGATGCCCATGATTGGAATCTGCCCAAGCAGTTCCTGTACGGTATGGATGATGCCATGCACGCCGTCTGGATCGCCAGGTCCGTTGGACAGCAGGATACCGTCTGGATTCAGTGCCTTGATGCCCTGCGCGGTTGTACCTACAGGAACGACATCGACTTGGAAGCCAGCGGCTTCCAATTGACGAAGAATATTGTATTTTACCCCGCAGTCGATGACGACGACTTTCATGTCTCCGTTTGAACACCATGAATATGGCTGTGGCGAGGTGACCTTGACTGCGCAGTCAAGTCCGTCAAGTCCAGGCCATTGACGTGCTTTTTCAACGGCGTCTTCTGGGGCAAGCGCCGTGCCGTCCACATGGAGCCAGGCGCGTTGCGTGCCTGTTTCGCGGAGATGGAGCACGAGCCGCCTCGTGTCTACGCCGCAGAGCAGCGGCTTGTCGGACTTTTTCAGCAGTGCATCGAGGCTTTGCTGGCTCCGCCATGATGACGGCTCGTTCAGGTTCTGCACGATGAGGCCGTTCAAGAAGATGCCACGTGATTCCATGTCTTCGTCATTGCAGCCATAGTTGCCGACTTCGGCCGTTGACAAGGCGACAATCTGACCAAAATATGACGGGTCGGAGACGATTTCCTGATAGCCCGTCATCCCCGTGTTGAAGACGGCTTCGCCAGGCATGTCGCAGGGGGCTCCCCGTGAAATGCCGTTGAAAATGGTTCCATCCGCCAATGCAAGATATGCTTTCGATTCCATCATGGTTCCTTTAATATGCACGGCCTGACAAATGATGCGCGGCATTGACCAGCGCCTGATTGACGACGCGGTTGCCTCCAGGCGTCGGATAGTCTCCAGTGAAATACCAGTCGCCTGTATGTTCGGGGATGCAGCGGCGCAGGTCGTTGCATCCGAGGAACACGACTTTCAGTTCTGCCTTGAGGTCATCGGGGCGCAGACGTTTCTGAATGGCCTCCGTCAATTCATCGTCAGTGAAAAGAGAATAAAGCCTAGCAGCCTGGTTTTCCATGTCGCAGTCAGGTTTGGTCAAGTCTTTTTCTGCATGTCTGACGGCGTCGTCGAACTCGGCGGTCAAGTGGTTTTCCTCAATCAAATCCATGCACGCCTGGAAGGCGACAAGTTCCACGAATGAGGCCATGTCAATGCCGTAGCAGTCTGGATAGCGCACTTGCGGAGCGGATGACACGACGACGATTCGTTTCGGCTCCAGTCTGTCCAAAATTGGAAGAATTGCTCGGCGCAGCGTGTTTCCACGTACGATAGAATCATCAATGACGACTAGATTGTCCTCATGTGAGCGGATAATGCCATACGTCACGTCATAGACATGGGGAAAAAGTTCCTCGCGGTGGTTGGCATCGCTGATGAATGTACGGAATTTCGCGTCTTTGACTGCAATCATTCCGAACCTGAGCCGCTGGCCGTTGCGGAGTCCGTCGAGTGCGTCAAGCATTCCATGAAAACTGACCTGCGCGGTGTTCGGGATGTAGGAGAACACCGTGTGGTCCAAATCGCCATCAATGGCGTCAAAGACTTTCGGGACAACGGCGCGGCCCAATGCCCGACGTTCCTGTTGGATGTCGGCGTCATTGCCGCGTGAAAAATAGATTCTTTCAAACACGCAATGGCGGACAGGCATTTCGGGAAGGCACTGTCGAACGGTGATCTCGCCTTGTGCGGGAATGGTGAGCAGATGACCAGCGGGGAGTTCCTTAACCTCCTCGCTGCCAAGGTTGAAGGCAGTCTGAATGGCTACGCGTTCAGAGGCGAGGACCGCGACTTCATCATCCGTGTAATAGTATGCGGGACGGATGCCTGCGGGGTCGCGAAAGGCGAAGGCATCGCCGTTACCGATGATTCCCCCGATGACAAAGCCGCCGTCCCACGATTTTGCGGCTTTCATGACTGCCTCATGGATGTCATTCTTGCATTCGGAAAGATAATGCGAAAGAAGCGTCAGGAGGATTTCGCAGTCCTGATGGCCATGTGGATGATAGCCGATGGATGTCACGAGTTTGAATACCTCAGGCGTATTCGTCAGATTGAAATTGCCCGCGACCAGAAGCGTGCTGGAGCAGCGTGCGCTGTCCAGCACCATGGGGTGGCAGGCGGCGATGGTCCTGGAGCCATACGTGCCATAGCGAAGATGCCCGAGATAGACCTCGCCGCAGAAGGGACGCGCCAGCGATTCCGTTGAATCAATTCCTTTGGAAGCGTTGATCTGCCCCGAGATGCGCTCAAGCAAATCCGCCAAAGGCATGGATGAACAACTTTTCTCCAAATGATAGAACGGCTTGCCTGGAGGCACGTCCAGCCCGACGCATGCGATGCCCGCGCCGTCCTGCCCGCGGTTGTGCTGCTTTTCCATCAGCAGCGACAACTTCGAGAATCCGTATGAAGACAGACCGTATTTCTCCTTGTAGTAAGCCAATGGCTTGCGCAGGCGGAGCAGGGCGACGCCGCATTCGTGCTTGAGTTCATCGGACATTCTGGCGAATCTCCCCTCTGAGATTAATAGACGAACAGCATTTCGCGATATTTCGGCAATGGCCAGACGTTGTCATCGACGATTGTTTCAAGTGCATCGACGCTTTGGCGGAGCGTTTCCATCGCCTTGAGCGTATCGCCATAGCCTGCAAGTGCGGATTGCAGCGAGTCAATCGCCTTCGACATTGCATTCAAGTCCTTCGCCATTTCCTTGCTGACATCATCGACGGCTTCGCAGCAGTGGGATGTCTGCATTGCCAGATATTCCTTGATGGCGACAGGGCGAATCATGTTCCGAGCGATTTCCAGGGCGATTTTGCCCTCGATGTCCAACCGCCGTTCATAATCTTCGCGGAACACCTCATAGCGTGATTCAAGTTCTGCTTTGGTCAAAACGCCATAGTGCTCGAACAGAGCCTGGTTTTTCTTGACGAGCAATGGCTTGATGGCCTGAGGCGTCGAACTGAGGTTTGGCAGACCGCGTTTGGTTGCCTCTTCGATCCAGTCCTTGGTGTATCCATCGCCGTTGAAGATGACGCGTTGATGGGCGGTGATTTCCTTTTTCAGCAGTTCCTGCAAGCGCTTGTTGAACTCTGCCTCGGGGAATTTCTCAATTTGGTCGCTGATGGAATCCATTGCCTCTGCGACGATGGTGTTGAGTATCATGTTGGCCTCGGCACATGACTGCGAGGAGCCAGGAGCACGGAACTCGAATTTGTTGCCTGTGAAGGCGAAAGGCGATGTGCGGTTGCGGTCCGTCGCGTCGCGGTTCAGCGGTGGCAGCGTGTCGATGCCGATGCGCAGGGACGACGATTTGCGACTGCTTGAGGGCGTTCCTTTGACAATCTGATCGATGACGCCTTCCAACTGCTCGCCGACGAACATGGAGATAATGGCTGGCGGGGCCTCGTTTGCGCCGAGGCGGTGGTCGTTGCCAAGGCCAGAGGTGGCTGTCCGCAGCAGGTCGCTGTGGAGGTCCAGCGCATGGATGACAGACGTCAGCACGGTGAGGAAGATGGCGTTTTCACGTGGGTCGCTTCCTGGGTCGAAGAGGTTCCGTTTTCCGTAGGCGATACCCCAGTTGTTGTGCTTACCTGAGCCGTTGATGCCAGCAAATGGCTTTTCGTGTAGTAGGCAGACAAGTCCATGACGGTCCGCCGTCTGGCGAAGCACTTCCATGACGAGCATGTTATGGTCAACCGCGAGGTTCAGCTCCTCGAATATCGGGGCAAGTTCAAACTGCGCAGGTGCCACTTCGTTGTGGCGGGTTTTCGCGGGAATGCCCAGGCTCCACAATGCGTTTTCTACATCCGTCATGAAGGCGAGAATTCGCGAGGGAATGCTGCCGAAATAATGGTCTTCAAGTTGCTGATGCTTGGCGGGCGGCGCACCATACAGCGTCCTGCCAGCCTGCAACAGGTCCGGGCGCTGCAAATAGAATTTCTTGTCAATCAGGAAATACTCCTGCTCGACGCCCAATGTGACGGTAACAGGCTCCTCTGGCTGCTTGAAGCATTTCATCAGACGAACAATGGCCTTTTTCAAGACCTGGGTGGAGCGGAGCAACGGCGTTTTCTTGTCGAGGACTTCGCCTGTGTAGGAGCAGAAGATGGTCGGGATGCACAATGTGCCGCCGTTGGCATGGCGTTTGATGAATGCGGGGCTTGTCGGGTCCCATGCCGTATAGCCACGAGCCTCGAAGGTGCTGCGAAGGCCTCCAGACGGGAAACTTGATGCGTCAGGCTCGCCGACGGTCAATGTCTTGCCAGAGAATTCAAAGATGGCCTTTCCCTCTGAGAAGTTCAGGAAGGAGTCGTGCTTTTCGGCGGTGCCGCCAGTCAGCGGCTGGAACCAGTGCGTATAATGTGTGGCACCACGCGCTACGGCCCATTCCTTCATCGCAGTCGCGACATCGTCCGCGATGCCTGGGTCCAGAGGCTGCATGCCATTGATGGTCGCCATCAGTTACTTGAATGTGGATTATGGCAGGTGCTCCGCCATCTTTTCGATGTCAAAGACGTCTTCTGCGTAGAAACCGAGAACTTTCAGGCCCTGAGGCTCTGCAGAAACCGTTTTTCTGTCCGAGATTTTGCACACGGCATCAAATCGTTTTTGCATTTTTGATATCTCCATTTTGCTTGTTGTCGCTCTGCATGCAGAGCAGATTGTTCATGGGCTGTTTCGGCGTCCCTAGGTGCCGAAATCATTGTGCCCCTTTTCGATTACAGGGGGTTACTAGCAACAACTGTGCCAAATGTCGTGGCATGGTTGTTTGAATTTCCTTGTAATATAATATATATCATAATGAATTTCAATATTTTATATTAAAGTTTGCAAATTATATATGCTATAAGCCTTTCGGGTGGATAGGAGAATACTCCTGATGAAATTTACATTTTGTGTAATTAATTAAGCAAACTCTTACATATTCTGTAATTCCAGAAAAAACTAGGGTTTCTAAAATAATCTAGGGCTTTTAGATTTAGAATAATCTAGAGGTATCTAGAGTTCTCTAGAAAAATCTAGGGCTTCTAGAAAAACTTGGCACGCCTTTTGCTAAATGCCATGAGAATTTGTTTTCAATCAACTCTTAGCAAGGAATAATAGCCATGGATGACCGACAGCGAGTTTTGTCCTACCCGCAGGATGAAGGACTGTACCATTTCAGTAATGAGCACGACGCCTGTGGCGTCGGCATGGTAGTGGATTTAAATGGCGCATCACGCCATGACATATTAATAAAAGGACTAACTGTCCTGAAGCGTCTTCAGCATCGTGGTGCGGCGGGCAGTGATGCCCTGTCAGGTGACGGTGCGGGGTTGTTGTGCGTGATTCCGCATGAGTTCTTTCAGCGTGAACTGGCTGGCATTCTGCCAGCGGCGGGACAGTATGCTTTGGGGATGATTTTCAATGGCGTCGGCGAGGAAGCCGCGCTGGAGGCCATCATTGAAGAGGAAGGATGCAGGATTCTGGCATGGCGTGACGTTCCCACGGATCCGTCCCAACTCGGTGAGCAGGCACGCCAAAGCCGCCCCGCCATCCGCCAGATTTTCATTGAGTCGCGCCAAGGGCTGTCAGGCGATGCATTGGAGCGCAAGGTCTTCATCATCCGCCGTCGTCTGGAGCGCGAACTTCTGGACGTGTATTTCCCGAGTTTCAGTACGCGCACTGTCGTGTACAAAGGGCTGATGCTGGCACCGCAGATGGAGTCTTTCTACAAGGACCTGGCTGACGAGTCGTTTGCCTCGCCCCTTGTCCTAGTCCATCAGCGGTACAGTACCAACACGTTTCCGACATGGCCGCTCGCCCATCCGTACCGCTATCTTGCGCACAACGGCGAAATCAATACGTTGCGGGGCAATCTAAATCATGCCCGCACACGCGAGTTTTTCCTCAAATGCGACCTTTTCGGCGATGAACTTCGAAAAGTCCTGCCTCTAATCGATGAAAGGCAGAATGACTCCGCCTGCCTGGACAACATGGTCGAACTGCTGACGCTGACAGGACGCTGGCTGCCCCATGTGATGCTGATGCTCATTCCACAGGCATGGGGTGTCAACTATCACATGACAAAGGATATCTGCGGCTTCTTCGACTACCATTCTGCCTTGGTGGAGCCGTGGGACGGCCCAGCCGCCGTCACGTTCACGGATGGAAGAGGCGCTGGAGCCATGCTTGACCGCAACGGACTGCGCCCTGCGCGCTATTCGTTGACAAAAGACGGTTTGTTCGTACTTGCGTCCGAAACGGGCGTGTTTGACCTGAAGCCAGAGGAAATCGTATGCAGAGGACGGTTGAAGCCAGGCGAAATCCTGTGGTGTGACCTGAACGCACATCGTCTGGTACTGGACGCCGAACTGAAGAACACTATCGCCAGGCAGGCACCGTATCGCCGTTGGGCGAAGGAAAACAAGATTCCAGTGGCGGGAATGTTCGAATCCATTGCTGCGGCCCATGTCATGGAGGGGCTGAAGGAACGCCAGCGGCTTTTCGGCTGGACGCAGGAGGATATCGAACTGATTGTTCGCCCCATGGTGGAGACAGGGCATGAACCTGTCGGTTCTATGGGCAATGATGCGGCCCTCGCCGTGCTTTCTCCGCGTCCCCAATTGCTTTTCAATTATTTCAAGCAACGTTTTGCCCAGGTGACCAACCCGCCCATCGATCCCATCCGAGAGGAACTTGTCATGAGTCTGACGACCTATATCGGCAACCATGGCAATATTCTCTCGGAGGAAGACCACAGAGCAAGCATCGTGCGTCTGGCCCGACCGATTCTCACAGGCGGTGACCTGGCGAGGCTGCTTGTCATGGAAGTGCCTCATATTAAGGTACAGACGTTGCCAATCGTCTGGAAAGATGACCTGGCGACCGCTCTGGGAGAACTAGAGCAGGCGGCGGTCGCGGCCGCACGCAGTGGCAAGAGCGTACTTGTGCTCAGCGACAGAAATGTTCCAGACGGCGAACTCCCCATTCCATCACTGCTGGCGGTTTCCGCTGTCAACCGTGCACTGACGGCGGCGGGGCTTCGACCGCCCGTCGGTATCATCATTGAATCAGGTGAGGTCAGGGAAGTGATGCACTACGCGTTGCTTCTCGGCTATGGAGCCACAGCCATCCATCCGTATCTGGCCTTGGAGACCGTTTCCAGCCTCGCGAAAGATGGCGACGCCGCCAAGGCGACTGAAAACTACATTTCCGCTATAGACAAGGGGTTGCTGAAGTGCATGTCCAAAATGGGCATCGCGACGTTGCGCAGTTACCGTTCCGCACAGATGTTCGAGGCGCTAGGCCTTGGCGCGGATATTGTAAGGCGCTATTTCCCAGGCACACCGTCCGCCGTCGGCGGCATTGGCCTTGCCGAAATCGCTGAAGAGACGAGGGCGCGCGTTGAGTCGGCTCGTGGTTCATCGGAAGACAGCCCGTTGTCCGTCGGAGGGAACTATCGCTGGCGGTCTGTTGGAGAACCGCATCTCGTGACGCCGCTTTCCGTCTGTGCCCTGCACCGAGCCGTCCGCGAGAACGACGCGACCCAGTATCAGGCATTTGCCAAGGGAATCAACGAGCCGACGAATCCAATTCGTCTGCGTGATCTTCTTCAGTTCCACAAGGCGGAGCAGCCCGTGCCCATGGAGGAGGTTGAATCCGTAGAAAGTATCCTGAAGCATTTTGTCGGTGGTGCGATGAGTTTTGGCGCATTGAGTCCTGAGGCGCATGAGGCCATTGCCGTTGCCATGAACCGCATCGGCTGCATGAGCAACTCTGGCGAAGGCGGTGAGGGACCAGAGCGTGATTTGCCGAATTGCAATGGCGAATGCCGCGCCAGCGCCATCCGCCAGGTGGCATCTGGCCGTTTTGGGGTAACCATCAACTATCTGGCTCATGCCAAAGACATTCAAATCAAGATGGCCCAAGGCGCAAAGCCAGGAGAAGGAGGCCAATTACCAGGTGACAAGGTCAACGAGGATATCGCCCGTACACGCCATGCCACTCCGAAAGTCACCTTGATTTCGCCTCCGCCGCACCATGACATCTATTCCATTGAGGATCTCGCGCAGTTGATCCATGACCTGAGAGCCGCCAACGCGGAAGCCAGAATCTCCGTGAAACTCGTTTCAGAAAGCGGCGTCGGAACGGTCGCGGCGGGCGTCGCGAAGGCACATGCCGACGTGGTCGTCATCTCTGGCCACGATGGAGGCACAGGGGCCGCGCCTCTGAGTTCCATCAAACACACGGGCATGCCGTGGGAAATCGGTCTGGCGGAAACACACCAGACATTGGTGAAGAACAACTTGCGAGGAAAGGTCAAACTTCAGGTGGATGGACAACTTCGGACAGGGCGTGACATCGTCATCGCGGCCTTGCTCGGTGCTGAGGAGTTCGGTTTCGCAACCTCATTGCTACTGGCTCTCGGGTGCATGATGTTGCGCCAATGCCAGGACAACACATGTCCCGCAGGGATCACAACGCAGATTCCTGAAATTCGCAAGCGCTTCCAAGGCAAGCCTGAACATATCATCGCCTATCTACGTTTCATTGCGGAGGAAGCGCGTGGCCTTCTCTCGTCGCTCGGTTTGCATTCCCTAGACGAAGCCGTCGGTCGAACCGACCTTCTGGAGGTCAATCCAGCCATGGCTGTCGGCAAGGCTTCGCAACTTGATTTCGGTCCCATGCTTCACCGTGTGGAAGGCGATGTCATCCGCTGGCAGGGCGAAAGAAATTCCCAGTTGACAATGGATGACGAAAAAATCTTCCCTGCGCTTGGAAAGGCGCTTTCGAACTTCAAGCATGCTTCCATCAGTCTTCCAATCGTCAATGCAGAACGCTCCGTGGGGGCCAGGCTTTCCAGCAAAATCGCGCTGGCCAAAGGCGAAAATGGCTTGCCTGATGACACATGGGAGATGACATTCGATGGTGTCGCAGGTCAGAGTTTCGGCGCGTTTCTCGCCAAAGGAGTCACATTCCGTCTGAAAGGCGAGGCGAACGACTACGTCGGCAAGGGGATTTCAGGGGGGAAAATCATCATTGTCCCAGACGAGAAGTGCCTTTGCAAGCCAGATGAGAACGTCATCGCTGGAAACGTCATCGGCTATGGTGGTACAGACGGTGAAATCTACATCAACGGACAGGCGGGTGAACGCTTCGCTATCCGCAATAGTGGCTTCAAGGCGGTCGTCGAAGGGGTTGGAGACCATGGCTGCGAATACATGACAGGCGGATGCGTCGTTGTGCTTGGGCGCACAGGCGTGAATTTTGCGGCTGGCATGACAGGCGGCATCGCCTACGTTCTCGACGAAGACGGCGATTTCGATTTGCGATGCAATCTTGATACCGTTGACTTGGAATCCATCAGGGCGGGCTCACCCGAGGAAAAGCAACTGATGGACCTGCTGAAACGTCACGAGACTGCCACGGGCAGCAAAAAGACACAGCATATTCTGGCCAACTGGAATGATTTCCGTGGTCGCTTCGTGTGTGTGATGCCAATTGAATACAAGAAAATCATTCGGAGTGGACGATAATGAGCAAGACTTTTATTGATATTCCCCGTTTGGAACATGTCTATCGACCGATTGACGAAAGAGTAAAAGACTGCTCGGAAGTCGAGGCGACGTTGGACGCCGAGGAAATTCGGCGTCTCTCCCGCCGTTGCCAGAACTGCGGGCTACCGTACTGCCACGCCATGGGCTGCCCATTGCAGAACGCAGTTCCAGACATGAATCGCGCTGTCATGAACGGCGACTGGCGTGGCGCATGGGAGCGTCTCGCCGAAACCAGCCCGTTCCCTGAGTTCACCAGCCGCATCTGCCCTGCGCTTTGCGAGGCATCCTGCTGTCTTGAAGGCGAAGGGTTCGGAGCAACAAACGTCAGGCAAATTGAAAAGAAGGTCGTTGACACGGCCTTCTCGAACGGCTGGGTCAGGCCGTGGAAGGCGTCAAAAAGCAACGGCCGTCGTGTGGCGGTCATTGGCGCAGGCCCGTCTGGGCTGGCAGCCGCAGTCAAACTGAACCAACGTGGATACAAGGTGGCTCTCTACGACCGCAACGAAAAGCCTGGCGGCCTCCTGCGCTACGGAATCCCATGCTTCAAACTCGACAAATCGCTCATAGACCGTCGCTGGCGGCTGATGGAGGAGTCTGGAATCGAATTCCACGGCAAGACGGAAATTGGGCAGGATGTGTCAGGAGCCTATCTCCTGAAGCACTATGACGCTGTCATCGTGGCCAACGGCACCCCTGTGCCACGAGACCTGTCCGTGCCTGGACGCGAACTTCAAGGCATTGTGCAGGCATTGGAACTGCTTGGCGGGCAGAACCGAATGAATACAGGCGAGGCATCGTCCACGCCAGTTTCAGGCTATGGGAAGAACGTGCTCATCATTGGCGGCGGCGACACGGGAAACGACTGCGCAGGCACAGTCATCAGGCAGGGCGCCACTTCCGTGATGTCCATCGACCTGA